>NZ_JBHWIJ010000048.1:0-5217 GCF_042732255.1 Kitasatospora sp. NPDC059803
TCGCCCGGGGGGGGGGCCCCCCCTCCCGCGGCGCCGCGGCGCGGGTCCGCGCTGGGCCGTGGGCGGGGTGCCGCCCCCCCCGCCCCCCCCCCCCGACGCCGAACGGGCAGCGTTAGCCGTACGGGTAGGGCAGCCGGACGACCTCGCCGCCGCTCGGCAGCGGTTCCTTGACGGCGACGTTGCCGGTGAGCGCGAGGGCTCCGGCGGTCATGCCGTGGTAGGCACCGGTGAAGGCGAGCGCGCCGGACCTGCCGGTGGCGGTCTGCATCAGTTTGAGCGCGGCCTCGACGGCGTCGGTGCCGGCGGGCCCGCAGAAGTGGATCCGGGCGCCGGCGGCGAAGTCGGCGGGCAGGCTCTCGAAGAGGGCGCTGGTGAAGTCGTCCTTCTCGGCGGTGGCGAGGTCGAGCAGGTGCAGCGGGGCGCCGCTGTCGAGGGTGCGGCGGATCGCTTCCAGCACCACAGGGTGGTTGTGCCCGAGGGCGAGCGTCCCGGCGCCGGAGAGGCAGTCCAGGTAGCGCCGCCCGTCGGCGCCCTCGACGGTCATGCCGTGGGCCCGCACCGGGACGATCGGGAAGGACCGGGCGTACGTACGGGCGGCGGACTCGCGTACGCGCTGGCGGCGCAGGATGGCCTCGCCGGAGGCCGGGGCACCGGCGGCTCCAGCGACACCAGCGGCTTCGACACCTCCGACAGCTCCGGCGGCTCCGAGAGCTCCGGCGGCTCCGACATCTCCGGAGGAGGAGGCCGGGGCCTGGGCGGGAACGGCGGCGAGCGACAAGGCAAACCCCCAGAAGAAGTTAGGTAAGCCTAACTTTACCGCCCCTGACCTGGCGGGATACCCCAGAGGCCCCCAGAACCACCCGAGCGAGTGAACCGCCCCCGGTCCTGCCAACGAGCGACCGGCGAAAAGGTCACGGCCCTCACCCCCGCCGACCCGGAGCCGCCCCACCGCCCTTCCACCGGTAGCAGAGCTCCGGCCGCCCCACGCTCCCGTACTGCGGCTCCCGCACCGCCCGCCCGGTGTCGACGAGGTGTTCGAGGTAGCGGCGCGCGGTGATCCGCGAGACCCCGGCGGCGGCGCCCGCGGCGGCGGCGGACAAGCCCGTCGCCGTCTCGCGCAGCACGGAGGCGACGGTGTCCAGGGTGGGCGCACTCAGCCCCTTGGGGAGGCTGCTGCGCTCGGGCGTGCGGAGCAGGGCGAACGCCTGGTCGACCTCGTCCTGCCCGGTCGCCTCGCCGGTGCGCCCGAGGCTGTCGCGGTAGCGGGCGTAGCGCTCCAGGCGATCGTGCAGGGCGGCGGCGCTGAACGGTTTCAGCAGGTACTGGACCACGCCCGCCGACACGGCCTGCCGCACCATCGCCAGGTCGCGGGCCGAGGTCACCGCGATGACGTCGGTGGTGTGGCCGGCGGCGCGCAGCGAGCGACAGAGCTGGAGGCCGTGGCCGTCCGGCAGGTAGAGGTCGAGCAGGGTCAGGTCGACGGGCCTCCCGGCAGCGCGGGCGCGGTCCAGGAAGCGCAGCGCGTCGGCGCAGCTGTGCACCGTCCCGGCGGCGTGGAAGCCGGGTTCGCGCTCGACGTAGAGGGTGTGCGCGGCGGCGGCCACGGGGTCGTCCTCGACGACCAGCACGGAGATCCCCGGAGCGGCGGTCGCCTCGGTCATCGCGACGCCCCTTCCCGCCGGCCCGGTTGCCCCGGTTGCCCTGCCTGGCCAAGTCGCTCCGGCCGCCCCGGCCGCCCCGGTTGCCCCGGTTGCCGCTCACCGGGTCGTGCCGGCAGCCCGGCGAGCGGCAGCCGGACGGTGAGCACCGCACCCCGGTCACGCCCGACCGCGACGCTGCCGCCGTTGCGCCGGGCGGCCTGGGCCACCAGCGCCAGCCCGAGACCATGCCCGCGCCCGTCCTGCTTGGTACTCCAGCCGCGCCGGAACACGTCCTCGACGGCGGCCGGGTCGATCCCCGCCCCGGTGTCGGCGACGCGCAGCAGCAGGCAACCACCCCCACCCGGAGCCACGTCGCCGCCCGTCACACCACCGCCCGCCGAGCCACCGCCCGCCGAACCACCGTCGCCCGAACCACCATCGTCCGAACCGCCGCCGTCCGCACCGCCACCACCCGCGTCGATTCGCACGGTGACGGTGACCTCCGGCGCCACCGTGCTCTGCGCGGCTCCGGCGATGGCGGCGTCCACGGCGTTGTCGATCAGGTTGCCGAGGACGGTGATCAGGTCCCGCGAGGAGAGCCCGGGCGGCAGCAGCCCGTCGTCGATCCGGCTGTCGTCGGTGAGGGTCAACTCCACTCCCCGCTCGGCCGCTTGGGCCGCCTTGCCGAGCAGCAACGCGGCCAGCACCGGTTCGCCGACCGCCGCGACCACCCGGTCGGTGAGCTGCTGGGCGAGCGCGAGCTCGGCGGTGGCGAACTCCACCGCCTGTTCGTGGCGTCCGAGTTCGATCAGGGAGACGACGGCGTGCAGCCGGTTGGCCGCCTCGTGCGCCTGCGCCCCGAGGGCCTCGGTGAAGCCCCGCACGGAGTCCAACTCTCCGCTGAGCGACTGGAGTTCGGTGTGGTCGCGTAGGGTGACGACCAGGCCGAGGCCGGTGCCGATGGTGGAGGTGTTGAGCACCACCACCCGCTCGGCGGTCAGGTGCACCTCGTCCCGGACCGGCTCGTCGCCGAGCACGGCCGCGACCAGCGCCCGCGGCAGCCCCAGCTCCACGATCAGACGACCCTCCAAGTTTCCTTCCAGTCCGAGCAGTTCGCGGGCTGCGTCGTTGCAGAGCACCACCCGGTGCGCGCGGTCCAGCAGGACCAGCCCCTCGCGCACCGAGCGCAGGGTCGCCTGGTGGTATTCGTAGAGGTGGCTGAGTTCGGCCGGCCCCATGCCGTGGGTGTGCCGCCGCAGCCGGGAGTTGGCGAGGTAGGTGCCCACGCCGCCGACCCCGAGCGCGGCCACCGCCACCCCGACCAGGGCGAGCAGCGGGCCGCTCAACTGCGCGGAGATGGACTCCACCGTGAGGCCCGCGCTGACCAGCGCGATCACCTGGTGCCGGTCGTCCAGCACCGGCGTGACCACCCGCACGGACGGTCCGAGCGTGCCGGTGTAGGTCTCGCTGCGGGTCTCCCCCGCGAGTGCCCAGTCGATGTGCCCGAGGAAGCGCTTGCCGATCTGCTCGGGCAGCGGGTGGGTCCAGCGCACGCCCTCGGTGTCCATGACGGTGATGAAGGAGACGCCGGTGTCCATCCGCACCTGCTCGACGTACGGCTGGAGCACCACGGTCGGGTCCGGCGCGGTGACGGCGGCCCGCACGGACGGCGAGTCGGCGACGGCGTGGGCGACGGCGGTGACCTGGCGGCGGGCCGCGTCCTCGGCCCGGTCGGCGGTGAAGAGGTACGCGAGCACCGCGCCGCCCGCCACCACGGCGGCGACGATGACCACCTGGACGACGAAGAGCTGCCCGGCCAAGCTGCGGACCAGCCCGCGGGGTGCCGGGAGCCGTCGGCGCGGCGGCGTGGGGGCGGTGCGCACGGACATGCCTGCCAGTGTGCACCACGCCCCCGGGGTCCCCCAGGGGCCCGCGATCGGTCGGCGGCCTGTCGACTGCCCGTCGACGAACGTCCCGCAGCCCAGTCGCACCCCCACGACCCGGCTGCGCCCGGTCGCGCCCAGCCGTGAACTCTATGAACGCAAACGTGACCTCCGTCACGCCCAGGCCCGATAGTCAGAGCGGCCCACCACCCGGGGCCGCCAGGACCGCACGGCGAAGGAGCCGCAGATGTCGATCGTTGGAGCAGCACCGGCGGGGGGATCCAGACGCAGGGACCGGACCCACTACCTCTACCTCTCCGTCATCGCCGCCGTGGTCGCGGGCATCGTGGTCGGGCTGGCCGCCCCCGGCTTCGCCGTGGAGTTGAAGCCGGTCGGCACCGGCTTCGTCAACCTGATCAAGATGATGATCAGCCCGGTGATCTTCTGCACCATCGTGCTGGGCATCGGCTCGGTGACCAAGGCCGCCAAGGTCGGCAAGGTCGGCGGCCTCGCCCTCGGCTACTTCCTCGTCATGTCGACCGTCGCGCTGGCCATCGGTCTGGCCGTCGGCAACCTGCTGGAGCCCGGCGGCGGCCTGCACCTGACCGCCGCGCTCGCGAAGTCCGGCCACGCCCAGGCCGTCGCCGGCGGCGCCCAGTCGACGACCGACTTCCTGCTCGGGATGATCCCCACCACCACGTTCTCGGCCCTCACCGAGGGCAAGGTGCTGCAGACCCTGCTGGTCGCACTGCTCGCCGGCTTCGCCCTCCAGGCGATGGGCCCGGCCGGTGCCCCGGTGCTGCGCGGGATCGAACACGTGCAGCGGCTGGTCTTCCGGGTCATGTCGATGATCATGTGGGTCGCGCCGATCGGCGCCTTCGGGGCGATGGCCGCCGTCGTCGGAGCGACCGGCACGGCCGCGCTGAAGAGCCTCGCGGTCATCATGATCGGCTTCTACGCGACCTGCGTGCTGTTCGTCGTCGTCGTCCTGGGCGCGCTGCTGCGACTGGTCGCCGGGGTCAACGTGTTCGCGCTGCTGCGCTACCTGGGCCGCGAGTTCCTGCTGATCCTCTCCACCTCCTCCTCCGAGAGCGCGCTGCCCCGCCTGATCGCCAAGATGGAGCACCTCGGCGTGAGCCGCCCGGTCGTCGGCATCACCGTGCCGACCGGCTACAGCTTCAACCTCGACGGCACCGCGATCTACCTCACCATGTCGTCGATCTTCATCTCCGAGGCGATGGACAAGCCGATGTCGATCGGCGAGCAGCTCTCGCTGCTGGTGTTCATGGTGATCGCGAGCAAGGGCGCGGCCGGGGTCACCGGCGCCGGGCTGGCCACCCTGGCCGGCGGACTGCAGTCGCACAAGCCCGCTCTGGTGGACGGGGTCGGCCTGATCGTCGGCATCGACCGCTTCATGTCCGAGGCCCGCGCGCTCACCAACTTCGCGGGCAACGCCGTCGCCACCGTCCTGATCGGGCACTGGACCGGCGAACTCGACGCGGACCGCGCCCAGCGGGTGCTGGCCGGCGAGGAGCCGTTCGACGAGCGGACCCTGGTCGACACGCACGGCGGGCCGATCGCGGCCCCCGAGGCCGTCCCGGCGGCTCCGGAAGCCGACCCCGTCCGGAGCGGCACGGCCGCGGGGGCCCGGGCCGGCGCCCCCCAACCCCCCCCCCCGGCCGCCGCCCCCCCCC
>NZ_JBHWIJ010000048.1:5227-22441 GCF_042732255.1 Kitasatospora sp. NPDC059803
CACCACTTGACCGAGTCGTGGGGGCCCCCCCCCCGGGCGGGCGCAGCCCCCCCGCGCCCCCCCGGCGGGGGGGCCGAGCGAGCCACCCAGCGCGGGACGCGGTGTGGGAGCCCCACCCCGCCCCCCCCACAACCCCCCCCGCACCGCCCCACCCCCCCCCCCCGGAAACGGCGCCGGACCGGGGGTTCCGCATGTCCGGCGGGCCTTCGCCACAGGCCCTCACCGGTTCTCGCGGGTCCTCGCAGGTCCTCGCAGGTCCTCACCTCGCAGGTCCTGACGGAGTCTCGCAGGCCCTCTCAGGTCCTCTCAGGTCCTCACAGGTCCTCGGAGCCGCTCACCGCCCAGGCCAGGCCACAGGCCGGGTCCTCCAGCGCGACGTGCAGATGGCGCAGCCCGGCGGCCGGCTCGTGCCAGATGAAGCAGCGCATCCGGGCCACCAGCGCGTCGACCTCCGCCCGGTCCGGCCCGTCCGTACCCTCCGCGCCGGCCATCGCGACCAGCGCCCGCCAGAGCGCCAGCCGTCCGTGCGCCGAGCCCCGCCCGCGGTCCACGACGGCGGCCTGCACGAGCGCCGGGTAGACCAGCGCGAACGGCAGGTACCCGCCGGTGACCCGGGAACTACGGGCCAGTTGGGCGGCCGCCTGCGGCGCCGGGCCCCGGACGCAGACCACCTCCGCCCAGTCCGCCAGCGCGGCCAGCGCCCGGGTCGCCCGCTGCCCGCCCAGCCGTACGCCCGGCGCGGGCAGCACCACCTCGCCCAGACCCTCCCGGCTGGCCGGCAGGGTCAGCAGCGCACTGCGCGCGCCCCCGCAGGGCAGGTACTGGCGCACCCGAGCCCCCTCGTCCCATCCGGCCGTCTCCCAGGGCGCCAGCAGCAGCGGCATGCCCTCCGGGTCGGGTTCGGCCCCGTACGAGAGGTCCTCGCCGAGCAGCACCCTGGTCTGCGCGACCAGTCGGCGCACCGGGGCCGGGACGAGCAGCGGAGCCAGCCGCAGCCAGGAATGCCGAGTCGCCAGCACCTCCCAGAGCGGACCGGCGTCATGGTCGGCGACCCCCGCGACCGTGCCCGGGCCGCCGTCCCGGTCGAACAGCCGGACGGACAGCTCCGGCGGCGCCGAGTAGGCGATCAGGTGGCCGAGCGGCGCGGTCAGCGCCGCCGCGGGCTCCTCCCCGGCGCGCTCCACGGCTGCCGCCCGACCCTGCCGGTAGGCGGTCAGCAGTTCGGGCCAGCGGCCGTCGTCAGCCAGGGCGCGGAGGCGGTGGTCCTCGTACGTGATCACGATTTTCAGCGTACGGGCCGGGGTGGCGCATCAGCTGACTTAGCGTCAGCTCGGTGCGTCGGGAGCCGCTTCGGGCGCCGCCCCAGGGCCTGCGCCGGGCCCCTCATCGGACCCCACGCCGGGCGCCGCGCCGGGCGCCTCTGCGGGGGCGGGCCCCGGCCGATCGCCCCGCTCGCCCTCCCGCTCATGTTCCCGCTCCCGCGCGAGGACGGCGCGCAGCTTCCCGTGGGCGCGGCGACGGGTGACGGCCAGCGTGCTGCGATGCAGGCCCAGCAGCTCGGCGGCCTCGTCGACGGTGTAGCCGTCGAGATCCACCAGCACCACCACCCGGGCCTGCTTCGAGGTCAGGCAGCCCAGCAGCCGGAGCACCTCCCAGCGCGCCTGCAGCTCGACCATCCCGCCCGACGGCGACTCGACCGGCGGCTGGCCCCGCTCCCGCTCGGCCGTCTCGGACGGATCGGGCAGCACGACCCTCCGCCGCTCCCGGCGCCACTGGTCGCGCAGGATGTTCGCCATCGTGGTGAACACGTAGGCGTAGGGCTGCGGATGGCTCAGGAACCGCTCCGGCCTGCGGGCGATCCGCAGATACGCGTCATGCACCACGTCCCCGGCGGCGAGCCCGCCGGTGAGCGAAGCGGCCGCCCGGTGGAGCCTCGGCAGCATTTCCGTGAACACCCGGTTGAAATCGGCCGATTGACGATCGGCGGGCCTCGGACCGAAGTCCTTCCCGCCTCCGCTCCCGCGTCCGCCGCCACACCGACCGTCGCATTCCGCCATGCCGCTCTCCCCGGAAATCGGCACTCCGAAAGCCCAGTTGGGCAGGTCACGACCCATCGAAAAGGCCTGTGACACAGGTCACATCATAGGTCGTCGTCTCACTGTCCGCAGTCATTCGTGCGCAATACGTCATCAGCCGGACAGGAAGCCGGAATTCACCCACCCCGTGGATCCGGACGGCCGGGGACGCACTGCCCGATCTGTACCGTTGAGCGAGGAGAAACCGCCATGCGAGGTCGCATCGCCAGGAAGATCGCCACGTTCGGGATGGCCGCCGCAGCCACCCTCGGCGTGCTCGGCACCACCGCCCTGCCCGCCGCCGCCGCGCCCACCGTCGCCGCCGCCGCCGACCAGACCATCACCGCCGGCGCCATCGGGGCCTCGCCCGAGGTGGCCGCCGCCTCCTACCACTGCGTCATCACCGCAGACTACGGGTGGCGCTGGGTGGGCTACTGCAACGTCTACTCGGGCGAGCTGCGCACCATCACCTACTGCGCCAACGGCACGAGCACCACCGGCCTGTGGATCGGCGCCCGATCCCAGGCCTGGGACGTCTGGGGCAACTGCCCGGGCTCCAGCTGGACCAAGATCGTGTTCCAGAGCCGGGGCTGAGGCACCGGCAGAACCGATGAGGGGCGCCGTCCCGCCGGGGCGGCGCCCCCCGCTGCATGTCCGCACCCCGGCGGGCGCCGGCCGGTCGCATGCCCGGAGAGGCGGCGAACAGATGACAACAAACAGATGACAGATAACAGATTTCATCTTCTGTTATCTGTCTGCTGAAATCTGAACGCTGCAGGCTGTCAGCCGCTACCCGGCGAGCCCCGCGGCTCCCCGCGCCGTCACCCGGATCCGCATCGGGCTCGCCGCGCGGAGCGTGATGCCCTGGGCGAGCGCCACCCGCTCGTCCACCGCCTCCATCTCGAAGTCCCGCAGCAGCACGCCCAGGCTCAGCACCGATTCCAGCATCGCGAAGTGCTGCCCGATGCACGCCCGCGGACCGCCGCCGAACGGGTACCAGGCGTAGCGGTGCCGCTCCTTCTCCTGTTCGGGCAGGAAGCGGTCGGGGTCGAAGCGTTCCGGGTCCGGCCAGTGCGCCGGGTGCCGGTGGGTGACAAGCGGCGAGACGACGACCTGGGCACCCGCCGGGATCACGTACCCGTCGATGACCGTCTCGGCGACCGCCCGCCGCCCGACCAGGGCCGCCGCCGGATAGAGCCGCATCGACTCCTTCAGCACCTGGGTGATGTACGGCAGCGACTCCAGGTCCGCCGCGGTCGGCTCCCGGCCGGCCAGCACGGTCTCCGCCTCCTGCTGGGCGAGCTTGCGCTGCTCGGGGTGCGTGGCCAGCAGGTGCAGCGCGAAGGCCAGCGAGGTGGCCGTGGTCTCGTGCCCGGCGAGCAGGAACACCAGTACCTGGTCCCGGAGTTCGGCCGGGTCGAGTTGCTCCCCGTCCTCGCCGCGGGCCCGTCCGAGCAGTGTGAGCAGGTCGTCCGCGTCCTCGTCCAGGTCGCCGCGCGCGGCCCGCTCGGCGATGATCCGGTCGCAGACCGCGTACAGGGCGCGCTGGGCCTCGGCGCCGCGCCGGTTCGAGGGGGTCGGCCAGGTGCGCGGGATGCGAATCGCCGCGAAGCCCCGGTCCCAGACGTACTCACCGAGCACCGGGAAGCTGCGGTCCACCACAGCCACCGCCTCCTCGACGTCCGCGCCGAACAGGATCCGGGCGACGGCGCGCAACGCGAACCGGGACATCTCCTCCGCCGCGTCCACAACCCCGACCCCGACCCCGGCCCCGATCGCGTTCCACCGCTCGGTGAAAGCCCGCGCCTCCTGGGCGACGGCGCCCGCGTAGCCGTCCACCCGGCGGCGGGTGAACAGCGGCTGGACCAGCCGGCGCTGGCGCTGGTAGTCGCCGTCCTGGCTGGTCAGCAGTCCGTTGCCGACGCTGCTTCGCAGCTCGTCGTAGAAGGCGTTCTCCTTGCGGAAGTTGGCGGCCTCGCTGCCCAGCACCTGCTGGACACCCTCCGGGGAGAACACCCCGTAGAACTCGACCCGCAGCCCGGGCGGCCCGACCCGGAACCGGACCACGTCCCCGTGGTCGCGGTGGGCGGCGAGGTAGGTGCGCAGCGGGCGGCGGGTGAGATCGAACAGCGACCCGACGAGGGGGTTTCCGGCCGGCCCGGGGATGAGGGCGGTGGCGGTGGTCATCGGCACTCCATTCTCCACAGGCGACCCATCAACGTAACTGACGAATCATCAGTAACGGAAGGCGCGAAGGCGCGCGCGAAGAAGCGAAAGCGCGCGGGAGCGCACGGGAGGGCGCGACGGGGCGGGGCGGGGATCACTCGTACTCGGTGCCGCCCTTGCGCGTCAGGTAGGCGTCACCGACCACCTTGGCGATCGCCCGTCCGCCGACCACCAGGCTCCAGCGCTCCGTCACCGGCCGGACCACCACGCCTTCGCGCAGGTGGAGTTCACGCCCCGAGACGGTCTCCTTGCCCTGGGCGAAGGCCAGCACCGTCTCCGGGTCGAACGGCCCGCGCCACAGTTCAGGCACCAACGGCAGTTCGCCGTCGAGCAGTTCGGCGGCGGAGTACCACCTCAGCTGCCCGTCCACCAAGGCCGACACGTCGAACACGGCGTAGCCGGGCAGTTCGGCACGGCCGGAGGCGCCGTACGTCAGGTCCTGCACACCGGCCCCGAAGACCTCGCCGAAGACGCCGACCCGCTCGGCGCCGAGCCGCTCGGCCAGTCGGGCCGCCACGACGGGGAGGTCGTACGCGCGCACGGCCCGCCAGTACAGATTGCGCTCGTCCTCGACCAGCGAGAGCCCCTGCGCCCCGATGCCCTTGGACGACACCTGGACCTCGCCGGTGGCGGCGGTGTACGTCATCAGGCAGCAACTGCCGTGCAGCTTCTCGGTCAGCACCACGGGCTCGCCGGGCTCGAAGACGTCGGGGTAGCGCTTGAGGTTCTCGATGTCCACCCAGGGCAGCAGGTCGGGCGCGCTCAGCACGTCGCCGTTCATGGAGGTCGGTACCGGGGGCTGCCACTTGACGACTCCGAGCAGCTCGGCGAAGTCCTCGCCGCGCCCGGCGGCGTCCGCCAGGTCGGTGCCGGCGAGCGCGGTCGGCAGGCAGACGATGCCCTGGGACAGCTCACCGCGCAGCCGGACGGCCCTCACCCGGTCGGACCTGCTGCCGGCCAGCTTGCCCGTCAGGCCCAGCTCCTCGATCAACTCCGCCGGGAGGACCGACTGTTCGGGGATGTAGACGGCGTAGTCGCCGGTCCGGTACCTGCCCTTGGCGACCACCGCCCGGTAGAGGCCGACCTGCGCGAGCTCCAGCGCGTCGGCGTTCGGGTGCTCCAGGACGACCAGCTTCTCGACGGTGACGCGCAACGTGGACATGGACGGACCCCTCCTCCCCTCCTGGGCCGTTCGACCCGGGCGGTGTGTACGGACTGCTGTACGGGCCGCTGTGCGGACTGTTGTACGAATCGCCCCCACTCTGTCCGCCCGACCGCCCCCTGCGCGACGCAATTTCCCCGGCACCATGCTCACGTCGACCCTCACCCGGCCCCTCACACCGGCCGTCACGCCGACCCCCGCAGCACTCCCGCCCCGGCGCCGTCCGTGCACGTTTGAGCCTTCACACAGCCGGGCGGAGACCCCCGCCACACCCCGCCTGTGCGAAGCGACAGAGGACTTATCACTCGCATTTGCGGCACTATGATCACCGTAATGGCCGCACCTGCGGCCTCACCCCGCGCCCCTTCCGGCGCGAGCCCTGGAGGGGAAGCCCCGATGAGCACCCGTACGACCACCCGCAGACTCGCCGTCGCCGCCGCGGCGGCCCTCGTCCTCAGCCTCGGGGCCACCGCCTGCGGCAGCGACGGCGGTGGCAAGTCCGGCGGCTCCTCGCCCGCTTCGACGGCGGGTTCCTCGGCCTCGTCGGCGGCCGGTGGCGGCAGCGTCCCGAAGGCCACCGGCGGCATCACCGTCTTCGCCGCCGCCTCGCTCAAGGAGACGTTCACCGACCTCGGCAAGAAGTTCGAGGCCGCGAACCCGGGCGCCAAGGTCAAGTTCAACTTCGGCGGCAGCTCCAGCCTCGCCACCAGCATCAACTCCGGCGCCCCGGCGGACGTGTTCGCCGCCGCCAGTCCGGCCACCATGAAGACCGTGACCGACGCGGGCGGCGCGAGCGGCGACCCGAAGACCTTCGTCAAGAACACGCTCACCATCGCCGTGCCCAAGGGCAACCCCAAGCACGTCGCGGGCCTGAACGACCTCACCGCCTCCGGCGTGAAGGTCGCGCTGTGCGCAAAGGAGGTGCCGTGCGGCGCCGCCGCCCTCACCGCGCTCAAGGCCGCCAACGTCAACCTCACCCCGGTCACCCTGGAGCAGGACGTCAAGGGCGCGCTGACCAAGGTCGAGCTCGGCGAGGTCGACGCCTCGCTCGTGTACAAGACCGACGTGAAGGCGGATGCCGGGAAGATCGACAGCGTGGACTTCCCCGAGGCCGACAAGGCCGTGAACGACTACCCGATCGCCGCCCTGGCCAAGGCCCCGAACAAGGACGGCGCCGCCGCCTTCGTCGCGTACATCCAGTCGCCCGAGGCCAAGCAGGTGCTCACCGCGGCGGGCTTCCAGGCGCCGTGAGCGACCGCACCACCAAGCGCACCAGCGACACCGGGCGCACCACCGAACGCACCGCCGACACCGGGCCCGGCATGGCAGCAACGGCGAAAGCCCTGCCACGCCGGCGCCGGCGCACCCACCGCGTCCCCGTCACGCTGCTGCTCCCGGCGCTACTCGGGCTGGCGTTCCTGATCCTGCCGCTGGTCGGCCTGCTCGTCCGGGCTCCTTGGAGCGGCCTGTCCGAGCAGCTCACCAGCGCCGCCGTCTGGGACGCCCTGCGCCTGTCGCTGATCTGCGCGACGGCGGCCACGGCGGTCTCGCTGGTCCTCGGCGTCCCACTGGCCTGGCTGCTCGCCCGCACCGAACTGCCGGGCCGACGGGTGATCCGGGCCCTGGTCACCCTGCCGCTGGTGCTGCCGCCGGTGGTCGGCGGCGTGGCACTGCTGCTGGTCCTCGGGCGGCGCGGCATCGTCGGTTCCTGGCTGGACTCGGCCTTCGGCATCACGCTGCCGTTCACCACGACCGGGGTGGTGATCGCCGAGGCGTTCGTGGCGATGCCGTTCCTGGTGATCAGCGTGGAGGGCGCGCTGCGCGCCGCCGACCCCCGCTACGAGGAGGCGGCCGCGACCTTGGGCGCCTCCCGGCTGACGGCGTTCCGCCGGGTGACCCTGCCGCTGATCGCCCCGGGGATCGCCGCCGGGGCGGTCCTCGCCTGGGCCCGGGCGCTCGGCGAGTTCGGCGCCACGATCACCTTCGCGGGCAACTTCCCGGGCCGCACCCAGACCATGCCACTGGCCGTCTACCTCGCCATGGAATCGGACCCCGAGGCGGCGATCGCGCTGTCGCTGGTCCTGCTGGTGGTCTCCGTCGCGGTCCTGGTCGGCCTGCGCGACCGCTGGATGTCGACCCCGTGACGGCCCTGCGAGCCCCGGGCCGGAACCCGGCCACCGCTGCCCCGACCCCCTGGACGCCGCCCCGATGAGCACCTCCCCGACCGACCCCAACGACCCCGCTACCCCTGCTGCCCCCACCGCCGCGGCTGCGCCTGCACCCGCCCTCGACGCCCGGCTGCGGGTGGAGCGCGCCGCGTTCACCCTCGACCTCGCCCTCACCGCCGCCCCCGGCGAGGTGGTCGCGCTGCTCGGCCCGAACGGCGCCGGCAAGTCCACCGCCCTGCGCGCCCTCGCCGGGCTGCTCCCGCTCACCGGCGGCCACCTGCGCCTGGACGGACGCCTGTTGGAGGAGCCCGGGCAGCGCGTGCACACCCCCGCCGAGGAACGTCCCGTCGGCGTGGTGTTCCAGGACTACCTGCTCTTCCCGCACCTCAGCGCGCTCGACAACGTCGCCTTCGGCCCGCGCTGCCAGGGCCGCCCCAAGCGTGCCGCCCGGGCCGAGGCGGCCGCCTGGCTGGAGCGGATGGGCCTGGCCGACCACGCCTCCGTACGCCCCGGCAGCCTCTCCGGCGGCCAGGCCCAGCGGGTGGCGCTGGCCCGGGCGCTGGCCGTCCGCCCCCGGCTGCTGCTGCTGGACGAGCCACTGGCCGCCCTGGACGCCCGCACCCGGCTCGACGTACGCGCCCAACTGCGGCGCCACCTGGCCGAGTTCGAGGCCGTGGCGGTGCTGGTGACGCACGACCCGCTGGACGCGATGGTGCTCGCCGACCGGCTGGTGGTGATCGAGGGCGGGCACGAGGTGCAGTCCGGTAGCCCGGCGGAGGTCGCCCGGCGGCCGCGCACCGACTACATCGCGCGCCTGGTCGGACTGAACCTGTACCAGGGCGTGGCCGAGGGCCACCAGGTCACGCTCACGGCCGGCACGGTCCTGGCCACCACCGAGGAACTGTCCGGCCCGGCCTTCGTCGCCTTCCCGCCGTCCGCCGTGACCCTGCACCGCGAACGGCCCCAGTCCAGCGCGCGCAACGCGTGGAAGGCCGAGGTCACCGGCCTGGACCTGCACGGCGACCAGGTGCGCGCCGACCTCGCGGGCGAACTGCCGATGGCCGCCGACCTCACCCCGGCCGCCGTCGCCGAGCTGGGGCTGGCGCCCGGATCCGAGGTCTGGGCCTCCGTCAAGGCCACCCAGACCCACGCCTACCCGGCCTGACCCCGACAGCACCGGGCCGCCCACGTCCCCGCCGAGCTCCTGCCCGCTACGCCGCTCAGGCCGGCGCGCCGCTCAGGCCCGCCGCGCTGTGCGCTACTCCGACGGCTCGACGAAGCCCGACTCGTACGCGGCGATCACCGCCTGGGTGCGGTCCCGCGCCCCGAGCTTCGCCAGCACACTGCTGACGTGGGTCTTCACCGTCTGCACGCCGAGGAACAGCAGCTCGGCGATCTCCCCGTTGCTGAGGCCGCGCGCGACCAGCCGCAGCACCTGCGCCTCGCGCTCGGTCAGCGCCGCCCGGTCCATGGTCGCGCGGGCGGCGGGATTGCCGTGGCCGGCCGCGAGGCGGCGGATCACGGCCGGGAACAGCAGTGACTCGCCCGCCGCCACCAGCCGTACCGCGTGCGCGATCTCGGCCGCCCGGGAGCGCTTCAGCAGGAAGCCGTCGGCGCCCGCGCGCAGCGCCTGGTAGACGTAGTCGTCGTTCTCGAAGGTGGTGACGACCAGGATCTTCGGCGGCTGCTCCCCCGGCGCGCCGGGGCGCAGGAGCTCGCGGGTCGCCGCCAGGCCGTCCAGCACCGGCATCCGGACGTCCATCAGGACGACGTGCGGGCGCAGCGCGCGGGCCAGCGCCACCGCGTCGGCGCCGTCGGCGGCCTCACCGACCACCCGCAGGCCCCCCTGCGCCTCCAGGACGGCCCGCATCCCGGCCCGGACCAGTTCCTCGTCGTCGGCGAGCAGGATGTCGATCATCCCGGCAGCGCCCCTCGCCGGTCCGTCGCCCACAGGATCGTTCGTCACGAGCCCAAGCGTAGGGGCAGCCGGACGGCGAGCACCCACTCCCCGCCCCCGTCGCCCGACACCCCGGCGGTGGCCTCCCCGCCGAGCAGCGTGGCGCGTTCCCGGATGCCGCGCAGCCCCTTGCCGCCCTTGCCGCCCTTGCCCGCCGCACCGCCCGCCAGGCGCGCCGGGGGTCCGCCGACCGCCGAGCGATTGGCGCAGCGCAGCTCCAACTGCCCTCCCTGAACGGCGATCCGGACGCTGACCGGCTCGCCGGGCGCGTACTTGAGCGCGTTGGTGACGCCCTCCTGGACGATCCGGTAGGACTCGCGGGAAAGCACCCCGGGCAGCGCCCCCGCCGACACCTCGATCCGCGCCTCGACCGGGCTCCCGGCCGACCGGGCGGTGTCGAACAGTGCGGGCAGCTGGTCGACGCCGGGCTGTTCGGTGGCCGTTCCGTTGCCGGCCGCGCCCTCCGGCGTCTCGCGGAGCAGGACGAGGGTGCGTTCGAGGTCCTCCATGGCCCGGCGGCCGGTCTCCTCGATGACTTCGAGCGCCTTGGCGGTGAACACCTGGTCCCCGACCTCCCGTGCGGCACCCGCCTGAAGGACAGTCACCGTCAGTGCGTGGCCGATGGAATCGTGCAGCTCGCGGGCCAACCTGTTGCGTTCCAGCAGCCGTTCGGCCCGCAGCTCCGCCTCCGCCAGCCGCTCCGCCGGTGAAGGACCCAGCAGCCTTACGGCCATGTCGAGTTGGAGGCGACCGGCAGACACCACCAGCCAGCCGTAGCCGAGCACCAGCACCGGGGCGAGCGGGAGGTACCAGAACGAGTCCGGTCCGGTCAGCAGGTCGTAGCCGCTGGTGAGGCCGAAGGCCGTCGCGAACCCCACCACCGAGCCGAGCACGACCCGCCCGATCAGCCAGCCGGCGGTGCGCCGCCGGTCCGCCCAGGTGCGGGAGGACTCGGCGGCGATGTCCTCCTCGCGGTCGGGCAGCAGCAGCAACCGCGCCTGCACCCCCTCGGCGCGCCGCGTCGCGGGGACGAGGGCGACCAGGGCGAGCAGGGTGACGTCCACCGCGGCGCTCGCGACCACGATCTCGCCAAGGCCCTTGTGGTACGTCCCCGGGTAGATCATCAGGATGACGCCCGCGAAGATCCACCCGACCAGCAGGTGCAGCAGGCGCGCGTACGTGGCGCCGGCCAGCAGCGGCGCGAGGATCCTGGGCATTCCACCATCCTGCCAGCTCAGCGGCCGGCCCTGGCTCCCCCGCGAGCCTGCCGCCGTCTCCCTCCCGGGAGGGAGACGGCTCCCGACCCCGGCGGGATCCGCCGGTACGGCCCGCTCCGGTCGAATGTGACCACCAGCCGGACGACCCGGCACCGGAGCACCGAGAGGGGAGCGCGGCCGTGATCGAGATCCAGGGCCTCACCAAGGAGTACGACGGTCGGCGCGTCGTCGACGACCTGTCCTTCGAGGTCCGGCCCGGCCTGGTGACGGGCTTCCTCGGCCCGAACGGCGCCGGTAAGAGCACCACCATGCGCCTGATCCTCGGCCTGGACCACCCCACCGCCGGAAGCGCCCTGGTCGGCGGCCGCCGGTACGCCGAACTCGCCCAGCCGCTACGGCAGGTGGGCGCCCTGCTGGACGCCCACGCCCTGCACGGCGGCCGCACCGCCGCCGGCCACCTGCGCTGGCTCGCGGCGAGCAACGGCCTGGCGCCGCGCCGGGTGGACGAGGTGCTCGCCCAGGTCGGCCTGACCGACGCCGCCGGACGGCGGATCCGCGGCTTCTCCCTCGGCATGCGCCAGCGCCTCGGGGTGGCCGCCGCGCTGCTCGGCGACCCGCCGGTGCTTCTGCTGGACGAACCGGTCAACGGTCTCGACCCGGAGGGCATCCGCTGGATCCGCACCCTGTTGCGCGAACTGGCCGCCGAGGGCAGGTCGGTGCTGGTGTCGTCCCACCTGATGACCGAAATGGCGCTCACCGCCGACCACTTGGTGGTCATCGGCCGTGGCCGGCTGCTCGCGGACGCCGCCACCGCCGAGTTCATCGACCAGCACGGCCGGACCAGGATCCGCGTCCGGGCCGTCAACTCGGCCAAACTCGCCACCCTGTTCGGCGGCGACCTGCTCCAGCAGTCGGACGCCGCCGGCAACCTCGCCGCGACCGAGGCCGACGGCGGCGCCTGGGAGGTGACCGGCGCCGAACCCGAGCAGATCGCCGCGCTCGCCGCCGCACACGGCGTGGTCCTGTACGAGATCGCGGTCCAACAGGACTCGCTGGAGGAGGCGTTCATGCAGATGACCGCCGACAGCGTCGAGTACCGCGCCGAGGCCACCGCATGAACCCCGGCTCGACCCTCCGGTACCACCTGTGCGCCTTCAACGCCGAACGGATCAAGCTCACCACGCTCCACTCGCTCTGGATCACCCCGCTGCTCGCCTTCGCGCTCACCGTGGGCACCACCACGGCGATCGGTGCGGCCCTCGGCGGCTCGGAGCACAACCTCACCGACGACCCCGGCGTGGGCGTCTTCTACGGGCTCAACTTCGGCCAGGCCGCGCTGGTCTGCTTCGCGGTCCTGCTGATCGGCCAGGAGTTCAACACCCGCATGATCGACGTCTCGCTGACCGCCGTCCCCCGGCGCGGACGGCTGTACGGCGCCAAGCTCACGCTCGGCGCACTGGTCGGCCTCGGCGTCGGCGCGGCGGGCACGGCGGGCGCCTTCGCCGGGTACGCGGCCACCGTCCCCGGCGACTGGGACGGCCCCGCCTTCGTCCGCAGCGACACCGCCGGCGCGCTCTACCCGGTGCTGCTGGTGGTGTTCTGCCTCGGGGCGACCGCGCTGCTCGGCAACCTCACCGCCGCCATGGGACTGCTGGTACCGGTCGTCTTCCTGCTCTCGCCGCTGCTCGGCGGCGTGGCCGGGGTGCGGCAGGTGGCCCAGTTCCTGCCCGACCGGGCCGGCCAGTACGCACTGCACTACGCCGACGACCCGCAGGTCTCGTACGGGCACTGGACCGGACTGCTGATCATGGCCCTGTGGGCCGGCGCCGCGGCCTACGGCGGCCTGCTCGCCCTGCGGCGCGCCAAGTGACCACGAACAAAGGGAAGATGACAATGAGCGCGGCCCACGCCCTGCGCGCCGAACGGATCAAGTTCACCACCCTGCCCTCCCAGTGGGCCGCCCCGCTGGTCGCCCTGCTCCTGACCGTCGGGGTCACCGCGGCCGTCAGCGCCGCCTCCGACCCCAAGACCGTGGCCCCCGACACGGACCCGACCAACGGGATCTACTACGGGCTGCTCTTCGGGCACGTGGCCGTGGCCTGCCTCGGGATCCTGCTGATCGGGCAGGAGTTCAACACCCGCATGATCAGCACCTCGTTCATCGCCGTCCCCCGGCGCGCGCGGCTGTACGGCGCCAAGCTCACGCTCGGCGCCGGGCTGGGCCTGCTGCTCGGGCTGGCGTCGACGGCGGGCTCGTTCCTGGCCGTCGACGCCACCGTCGGACTGGACTGGTCGACCCCCGGCCTGGCCCGCAGCTTCGTGGCCGGCGTGCTCTACCACCCGCTGCTGGTACTGCTCTGCCTCGGACTGACCACGATGCTGGGCAACTTCAGCGCCGCGCTCGGCCTGCTCGGCCCGATGGTGTTCCTCGGCACCACCTGGCTGGCGGCCATCCCCGGCATCCGCGAGGCCGGCCAGTTCCTGCCCGACCGGGCCGGCCTGTACGCGACGCACACCCGGACCGAGGCCGGCATCCACTACGGCCACTGGACCGGACTGCTGATCATGGCCCTCTGGACGGCTGCTGCCGCCTACGGCGGGCTGCGGGCGATCCGACGACACCAGGCTTCCGGCGAGTAACGCCCGACGGCGGGCGGCGGGCCGGTAACCGATGACAACAAACAGATGACAGCAAACAAGTAACAGATAACAGATTTCGAAATCTGTTATCTGTTATCTGTTTGCTGTCATCTGTCATCCGTCACCCGAGCCAGCCGGGGCGGACCAGGCCGGATTCGTAAGCGAGGACGACCAGTTGGGCGCGGTCGCGGACGCCGAGCTTGACCATGGCGCGGCTGACATGCGTCTTGGCGGTCAGCGGGCTGACCACCAGGCGGCGGGCGATGTCCTCGTTGGAGAGCCCGAGCCCGACCAGGGCAAGCACCTCGCGTTCGCGTTCGGTGAGCATCTCAAGGCCGACCGCCCGCGGCTCCTTCGAGCGGGCGGCGAACTCTCCGATCAGGCGCCGGGTGACGCCCGGCGAGAGCAACGCGTCGCCTGCGGCAGCGACCCGGACCGCCCGGAGCAGTTCGGCCGGCTCGGCGTCCTTGACGAGGAACCCTGCCGCGCCGGACCGCAACGCCTCGAAGACGTACTCGTCGAGCTCGAAGGTGGTCAGTACGACCACCCGCACCCCGTCGAGTTCCGGGTCGGCCCCGATCCGCCGGGTGGCCTCCAGACCGTCGAGGCGGGGCATCCGGATGTCCATCAGCACCACGTCGGGACGCAGCTCGACGGCGAGGCACAGGGCTTGCTCGCCGTCGCCGGCCTCGCCGACCACCTCGACGTCGGGCTGGGCGTCGAGCAACGCCCGGAACCCGGCCCGGACCAGCATCTGGTCATCCACCAGCAGCACCCTGATCACCAGTCACCTCTCGTCAGGCGGGCCCGGACTCGGAAGCCCGCGTCGCACGGGCCCGCCTCCAGGGTGCCCCCGAAGGTGGCGACCCGCTCCCGCATCCCGATCAGTCCGGCTCCCGAGCCGCCCGCGTCGCCGCCGCCCACCGGGCCCGGGTCGTCGATCTGCACGGTGAGGCCGTCGGCCGTCCGGGAGAGCAGCACGGTGGCCGTCCGGGCCGCGGAGTGGCGGATCACATTGGTCAGGGCTTCCTGGACGATCCGGAAGGCGGCCCGCTGGACGGCGGTCGGCGCCTCCCCGGGGATGCCCTCGGAACGGACGCTGACGGTCAGGCCTGCCCGGCCGGCCTGGTCGACCAGTTCGTCCAGCCGGTCCAGGCCGGGGGCGGGGGTGCGCGGCGCGGTGGCCCCCGGTCCGCGCAGCGTGCCGAGGACCTGCCGGACCTCGCCCAGGGCCTCCTTGCTGGCGGCCTTGATCGTCGCCAGGGCGCTTCTGGCCTGTTCCGGGCGGGTGTCGATGAGTTCGAGCGCCACCCCGGCCTGGACGTGGATCAACGAGATGCTGTGCGCCAGGATGTCGTGCAGCTCGCGGGCCATCCGCAGCCGCTCCTCGTCGACGCGGCGCCGCTGTGCCTCCTCCGCGGCGGCTCCGGCGGCGGCGAACTGCTCGCGGCGGACCCGGGCCAGTTCCGCACCGGTCGCGATGAGCAGCAGCACCACCGCGACGCCCAACTCCTGCCAGGCGTTGGCCTGCCAGCTCTTGGCCCGCAGCCAGTCGTACGGAATCGCGTAGCTCATCAGCAGCTGACCGACGTAGAAGGCGCCGCCGCAGGCCCAGGCCGCCCGCCGCTGCCCGCACTGGACCGCGACGAAGAACGCCACACCAAGGCTGACGAAGACCGGGCCGTACGGGTACCCGGCGAACAGGTAGCCGATGGTGACCGCTGTGGTGCCGACCATGACCGCCGCCGGGTGGCGGCGACGCAGCAGCAGCGCGGCGGGGCCGAGCAGGAGCAGCACGTAGCCGAGGGCGTCGAGCTGGACGCGGTCGGGCTGCCGCTGTCCTGCACCGACCGTGCCCGCCACTTGGAAGCAGGCGACGGCCAGCGACGAGAGCACGGGCAGGCTCGCCCGGCCGGATCGGTTCCACGGCGGCTTCCACGACGGGCGTAACTCGTTCATGCCGGAAGGCTAGTTCGGCGCGCCACACCCGGGCATCAGCTCGCGGGTGCGGGTGCAGCTACTCCCACCGTAGTACCCGACCGGCCCGTGGAGGGGGTGCCGCCGTCCCGACGCCACAGCGTCAGGCTCACCGCGACGAACCAGAGGAAGCCGACGTAACGTCCGACCGGGATCAGCAGCGTGGCCGGCTCGGCGACCAGCGAGAGCAGGGACAACATGCTCGCGGCGGACAGGGCCAGTCCGGACCAGGCCACCCAGGCGGGCAGCGCCCGGCTCACCAGCGCGGTGCGCGACACCTGCCACAGGACCACGCCGAGCGTGCCGATCGCGGGCGCAGCGCCGGTGATGAAGGCGAGGTCCATGAGGGCGCGGGACACCGGCAGGTCCGCGGCGGTGCCCAGCAGCGACAGGACCCAACCCACGCTCGCGGACAGCACCAGCAGGACCCCGGACGCACCGCCCGCCGCCCGGACCACACCCGCCCGCACCGGGGTGCCGTGGCGGCCCACGAACTCTGTGAGCCAGGGGACGAACGCCAGCAGCGCCAGCGCCGAGAGCAGTTGGAACAGGGCTCCCACCTGAAGCGAGCGGTGCAGCGCCGCCGGATCGGCGAGCAGGTACTTGCGCACCACGTCGTCGCTGGAGTACGGGGTGGCGAACGGCCCGGAGGGCGCGGTGATGCCGCTGATGACGAGGCCGGCCACGAAGAGGAGCACGTACAGGATGCCGCTGAGCGCTCCCGCGGACGACCGACGGGGCGAGGTGAAGGACGACAAGGTCGACAGCCTCCAGGCAAGGGACGGGCGCCGGTTGGAAGGCCCACGTCCGGCGCGGTTCAGTTCACCGCACCGGCCGCGCCGGGGCGTCCTCCGGAGGAAGGCTTCCGCCGTACGCCCGCGCAGGTACCGGATCACCGGCCGCCCTCACACGGGCCTGGTGCTTCAGCCGCGGGTCGCGCCAAGGGCTCGGCCGCCGGGAGAGCACTGTCCTTGTTCTGTGTCAGCAACTGGTCTGAGCCCGGCACTTCAGCCTCCGCCTAGCGTCGTACCACCAAAACGCAACGCTACGACAGCGGGAGTATCCCGACGGTCGCCGCTCGGGCGACGACGGCGTGCGGGCGCGGCAACGAGGATTTCTGGGGTCGGCACGGGCGGCGCCACGCCGCCCGCCAGCCGACTGACTGACCGTCAATCGAGAATCCACGGAGCCACACTGATGACCACGCCACTGCCCACCTATCCCGATCTCGCGGGTAAGGCCGCCCTCGTCACCGGAGGATCCCGGGGCATCGGAGCCGAGACGGCAAAAGCCCTGTCCGCCAACGGTGTCAAGGCAGCCGTCGTCGGCCGCGACCGGAGTGCCGTCGACCGGACGGTCGGCGAGATCCGCGCGGCAGGCGGAACGGCGGTCGCGATGACTGCCGACTGCACCGATCCCGCCGACCTCGTACGGCTGCGTGCACAGGCAGAGCAGTCCGTCGGTCCGATCGAAGTGCTCTGCGCGTTCGTCGGCGGAGGCGGCGACCCGGTGCCGATCGAGCAGATGAGCCTGGAGCACTGGCACTCGGTGGTCGACCTGAACCTGACCACCACCTTCCTGGCCGTACAGACCTTCCTGCCCGGCATGATCGAGCGCGGCGGCGGTTCGATCATCACCATGGCGTCCACCGCCGGGCGGCTTCCCGGCGGGGGGGGCCCCCCCCCCGCGCCGGCGGGGCCAACCCCCCCCCCCCCCCGGCCGCCCCCGGGGGGGCTACGGGTCTGCTCGTGGGCCGCCCGCCCGCCGTCACCGGCAGCCTGCACGTGTGCGT
>NZ_JBHWIJ010000048.1:22451-39427 GCF_042732255.1 Kitasatospora sp. NPDC059803
CCCCGCCCGTCTTGAAGGGGGGGCGGGGGGTTTTATAAAACCCCCGGGCCGCCCCCGGCGGGGCGGCTCCCGGGGGGCGCCGCCGCCTCCTACGCGGCGGCCAAGGCAGGCGTGCTGATGTTCACCCGCCAGGTCGCACAGGAGGTGGGCCGGCACGGCGTGCGGGTCAACTGCCTCGCTCCGTCCCTCATCATGACGGAGAGCCAGCAGGGGCGCATACCCGCCGAAAAGCTCCCGCTGATCGTCAGGCAGTTCCCGCTGGGCCGCGCAGGAGTGCCCGCCGATGTCGCTCACGCCGCGCTCTTCCTCGCGTCCGAGTCGTCGTCCTGGCTGACCGGCCAGACGATCGACGTGGCCGGCGGGCGCATCATGCTCTGACGCCGGTGGCCGGCCGCAGCCGCAGGCCGGCGACCACGGCGCTCGCCACGAGAGCCTGACGCAGGCCCCCTCCCCCGTCGCCTCCCGAAGGACCCCGTATGACCACCCCCGCCGCGTCCTCCGTGGCAACGCCCCATCAGGGCACCCGGCAGCCCAAGAACTTCCGCCTCTCACCGACTGCCCGCAAGAGCGCGGTGGTCGTGCACATCATCAGCTCGATCAGCTGGCTGGGCCTGATGCTCTGCCTGCTCACACTCGGCGCGACAGGGCTGCTGACGGACAGCGCGGAGACCCTGCGCAGCGCCTACCGGACGATGCCGCTCCTCGGCGACGCGCTGGTCCTCCCGCTGAGCCTGCTCTCCCTGCTGACCGGCCTGCTCCTCGCACTCGGAACCCCCTGGCGCCTGTTCAGGTACCGCTGGGTTGCCGTCAAGTTCTGGCTCACCCTGGCCGCCACCGCCGCCTCGATCTTCGAACTCACCGCCCGGCTGCACGAAGCGGCCCACCTGATGGACCAGCACCCCACCGGCACCATCGCGGACATGCACCTCGGATTCACCCGCTACAACCTGGTGATCATCCCGATCGTCGCGCTGTCGGTGTACGTCGCCAACGTCGTGCTCTCCGTCGCCAAACCGTCGGGACGCCGCCATGCCCGGTCACGGCCCAGTGGCGGGTGAGCCAAGCCAGGGCCGAGCTCGCTGGATACCGCGGTAGAAAGCCATGCCGCGCGAACGCGCCGCTCCAAGCGAACAGCTGACAGATTTCGAAATCTGTCAGCTGTTCGCTGTTATCCGTCTGCCGTCAAACGCCAGACGCCAGCTGTCGGCTCCCGGACGTCAGACCTCAGACCTCAGACCTCAGCAGTCCCCCGCAACGCCGGGTGGTCCGCGATCACCGTGCAGCTACCCGGCGCGATCTCGGTGAAGCCCGCGTCGCGGACCAGCGGCAGACCGCTGGCGACCAGCGCCTCCCACGTCTCCGCCGGGGCCGTCCGCACCGCGAGCGCGAATCCGGCCTCGGCCCACTCCTTGCGCTGCGCCTCGTCCAGCCGCCACCAGGCCAGCTGGGCGGCGTGGCCGGTCTGCGCCATCGTCTTGCCCGCGCTCATCTCCAGCTCCGGGTTGAGCCACAGCACCGGCAACCCGGGCTCAGGGGCGCCGACCTCGGCGGTCTCCTCCAGGTCCGTCCCGGAGACCTGGAGCTTGGCGAGGTCCTTCGGCCAGCCGTCCAACGGCACCGGCGGGAACACCCGCACCTCGGCCTCCCGTCCGCTCACCGTGATCCCCGGCAGTTCGCCCGCCCGGCGCCACTCCCCGCCCCGGGCCCGCCGGACCACCTTGCGGATCCGGGCGTCCTCCCAGGCCTCGACCCGCTCCGCCCACTCGCCGTCCGCGTCGGTCACCCGCGAGTCGGACAGCAGGGTGAGCACCGCCCGGGCCGAGGTCTCCAGCGCGTCGGTCCGCCCGGGCGGCGTGGCCTTCTCCAGCCGGACGAGCAGCGGCAGCACGTACTGCGGCCGCGCGTCACGGTCCGCCGGGGCCGGGGAGTCGTCGGAAGCGGGAGCGGGAGCAGGGGTGTCGAACGGAGAAGTCACCCGTCCAGCATGCCAGCCCCGCCACCCCGGTGATCACGCGGTGCCGGGGGCCCGTACGCCCCTGCCCCTGCCCCTGCCAACCCCCGCCCCCGCACACCACCGCACACCCCCGCTCAGCGCAGCCGCTGCCGCAGTTCGTCGACGGCCGACCGGATGCTCGCGCTGTAGGCGTCCTCGGGGAGCGCGTCCAGGCTGCGCACGGTGCGCTCCAACTGCTCGCGCGCGAGGTCGGGCTCGCCGAGCTTGAGGTGGTCCGAGGCCAGGTTGAGGTGCAGTGAGGGGTAGAACGCGCGCACCTGGAGGGCGGACTCGTAGGTCTGGGCGCGCTCGGCGGTCAGCGAGTCGGCGGCGGCCAGCGCCCGCCGGTCCCACTCCAGCTCGTCCTGCGGATCGTCCTGCAGGTCGGCCAGGTAGTGGGCGAGGACGCAGCGGTGGAAGACGTCGCCCCGCTCGCCGAGCGCCGCCCAGAGCGCCTCGAAGCTGGCCCGCGCCTCGGCCATCCGCCCGTGCTGGGCGGCCTGGACGCCATCCAGTCCGAGCGCGATCCGGGTGAACACCTGGTCGTCCCCGCCTGCCGGACCCGCACGCACATCAGACGTATCGGACATGCCCGCAGCCTAGTCGCCCACCCGTCGCGGCGCCCGAAAAGCCTTTCGAACCACCCCAGCCCGGCCCGAAAACCGGACCGGACCAGCCCGGCGGCCGGTCAGCGCCGGTAGCCGCGCTGCGGGTCCCGCGCCTCCGCGTCCTCGTACGTCAGAAACCAGCCCTCCGGGTGCGTGGCCGCCAGCAGCACCTCGGTGCGCTGCTCGGCGCCCAGCTCCGGGTCGCCGTCGTCCGGTCCGTAGACGCCGAACAGTTCGTCGTGGCAGCCGTCCCAGTCGTAGTCGTACAGGTCGGCCGGCAGGTCGCCCATCATGTCGGCCACCGACTCGGGCTGCGCGCCGAGCAGGGCCCGGGCGTCCACCAGGGCCATCCGCAGCCCGATGTCCTCGGCCAGACAGCGCGGCAGCGGCCATTCACCGAGCGCGAGGTCGTCGGCCAGGTCGTCGAGGGCCCGGGCCATGGCGCGGCGCCAGTTCCGGTGCAGCCGCCAGGTGCGCTGGGGCAGGCGGGCGTAGAGCGACCAGTCGGCGTCCTCGCCGTCGACGACCGGGTCGTCACCGTGCTCGTCGAAGTCGTCGTAGGCGGCGTCGGCCAGGCCGATCAGCTGGGCGTGCAGGAGGCAGGCGGTGCGCGGGGTGAGGGTCCAGTCCGCGCCGGCGCCGCCGTCCTCGTCCTCGTCGCCCTCCAGCGGGAACAGCTCGGCGAAGTCCGGCGCGAAGTCCTCGGTGACGCTGATCTCCAGCGTGCCGCCGATCGCCTCGACCCCGGGGATCGCGGCCACCAGCCGGTCCGGGTGCAGCAGTGCGCCGAGCGCCGCGTTGGCGTCCTCGGAGACCTCGCGCAGCAGCTCACGGCGCTGGCCGGCCGGGTCGATGCCCTCGAACACCAGCTCCTCGACGGCCCTGATCGCGGCGGCGCGCAGCGCCGGCCAGTCGGTGATCCGCAGGCCCAGCACCACCGTCGCCTCGATCTCCTGCGCGCCGGAGTCCTCCGCCGCGCCCGGCCCCTGTGGATGATCGCTTCGCTCGCCCATGGGGCTACGGTACGGCCTTTCGGCCGCCCGATCACCGGTCTGAACCAGCTTCTGGACCCCTTCTCGGCCATCGCCCGGCCCCGCCTCGATCACTCGGACGTACGACAGGGCAGGATGGGCCCATGGCTGACATCAACGAGTACGGCGGCGGGCAGGGCCCGAACGCCGACGTCCTGGTCGTAACCACCAACGACATCCCCGGCTTCCGGGTCGATCATGTGATCGGCGAGGTCTTCGGGCTGACCGTGCGCAGCCGCCACATCGGCAGCCAGATCGGCGCCGGACTGAAGTCGCTGATCGGCGGCGAGCTGCGGGGCCTGACGAAGACCCTGGTCGAGAGCCGCAACGAGGCGATGCAGCGGCTGATCGAGCAGACCAAGGCGCGCGGCGGAAACGCGGTGCTGATGATGCGCTTCGACGTGACGGAGGCGGCGGACGTCGGCACCGAGGTCTGTGCCTACGGCACGGCCGCGGTGATCTCCCCGGCCGCCTGACCCGGCGCCCGAGCTGACCCGTCGCCCGCGCGGGGCGCCACGCGGCGGGACGGCAAGCACCCCGGGACCGCAAGCACCCGCAGACGCGGGAACACCCGCCGCACCCCCGATGTTTCACCGGCGTGACTGTTTACGGTGCAACCAATGGCAGGCAGCGGCACGCGGACGCCCTGGTAGTGGACATCGAGGTGGTGGACGGCCTCGCGGTGGACGTCCTGGTAGTGGGCGCCGGACAGGCCGGACTGTCCGCCGCCTACCACCTCAGCCGCCGCGGCTTCGCCCCCTACCGGGCGGACGCCGACGGCGGCTTCGTCGTGCTCGACGCCAACCCCGCGCCGGGCGGCGCCTGGGCACACCGCTCGCCGTCCCTGCGGATGGCCACCGTGCACGGTTTCCATGACCTCCCGGACGCCGAACTCCCCGCGCCCGACCCCGAGGCCCCGGCGCGCGAGGTCGTGCCGGGGTACTTCGCGGCGTACGAGGCCCGGCACGCGCTCCCGGTCGTACGCCCCGTCGCGGTTCGCGCGGTGCGCGCCGAGTCGGACCGCCCGGACTCCCGGCTGCTGGTCGAGACCGACCACGGCACCTGGTCCACCCGCGCGCTGATCAACGCCACCGGCACCTGGACCCGCCCCTTCCTGCCCCACTACCCGGGCCACTTCGCCGGTCGCCAACTGCACTACGCCGACTACCGCGGCCCCGGGGAGTTCGCCGGCCGGCGCGTCCTGGTGGTGGGCGGGGGCGCTTCGGCGATCCAGGTGCTGTCCGAGGTGGCGGCCGTCGGCGAAACGGTCTGGGTCACCCGGACCCCTCCCGTCTACCACGAGGGGCCGTTCACCCCCGAGTACGGGCGCACGGTGGTCGCCAAGGTCGAGGAACGGGTCCGGCAGGGCCTGCCGGTGCGCAGCGTGGTGAGCGTCACCGGGCTCGGCCCGTCGGTCGCCTACCGGCGTGCCGAGGAACTGGGCGCGCTGCACCGCCGCCCGATGTTCGACCGGCTCACCGAGCACGGCGTCGCCTGGGGGGAGGAGGAGCTGACGGTGGACGCGATCGTGTGGGCCACCGGCTTCCGCCCGGAGGTCGGCCACCTGGCCCCGCTCGGGCTGCGCTCCCCCGGCGGCGGCATCGCGCTCACCGGCACCCGCGCCACCGCCGACCCGCGCGTCCACCTGGTCGGCTACGGCCCGTCCGCCAGCACCATCGGCGCCAACCGGGCCGGTCGCGCCGCCGTCAGCGACCTCGTCCACCTGCTCGGCGATCCGGCCAGGCTGCCCGCCCCGGCCGTGGTCTGAAGCAGTCAGGAGGGGAAGCAGGAGGGGAAGGGTGCGGCGGCCGGCCGCTCAGCGGTCGTAGTCGACCGTCACCCGGTCGGTGAGCGGGCGGGCCTGGCAGGTGAGGACGTAGCCGGCAGCCAGCTCCTTCTCCTCCAGCGCGAAGTTGCGGCGCATCTCGACCTCGCCCTCGGTGACCAGCGCGCGGCAGGTGCCGCAGACCCCGCCCTTGCAGGCGAACGGCAGGTCGGGGCGGGAGCGCTGGGCGCCGTCCAGGATCGAGCGGTCGCACGGCAGGGAGAGCGTGCTGCCGCGCCCGTCCAGGACGACGGTGACCTCGCTGTGCGGGCCGTCGGCCGCTCCCGCCGCGCCGTCCCGGTCCTCCGGTCGCTCGGACACCGGCTCGTCCTCGGCGTGGAACAGTTCCTGGTGCACGCGCTCGCCCGGCACGCCCAGCCCGGCGAGCAGTTCCTTCGCCCCGACGACCATCCCGAACGGGCCGCACAGCCACCAGTGCCCGACGCTCCCGACATCCACCAGCGCCGCCAGCAGCGCCCGCACCCGCTCCGGGTCCAGCCGCCCGCTGAGCAGTTCCGCGTCACGGGTCTCCCGGGACAGGACGTGGACCAGCTGGAAGCGGCCGAGGTAGCGGTCCTTCAGGTCGGCCAGCTCGTCCGCGAACATCACGGTGTCGCTGCGCCGGTTGCCGTACAGCAGGGTGACGGTGGAGCTGCGGTCGGCGGCCAGGACGGACGCGGCGATCGACAGCATCGGGGTGATGCCGGAACCGGCCGCGAGCAGCACGTGCTCAGCCGGAACGCCGAGGTCGGGGGTGAACAGGCCCGACGGCGTCAGCACGTCCACCTCCTCGCCCGGCCCCGCGTCCCGCACCAGCCACCGGGAGAACAGCCCGCCGGGCACCTCCCGGACGGCGATCCGCAGCGGCCCGCCGACGGGGGCGCAGATCGAGTACGAGCGGCGCTCGTCGACGCCGTCCACCACCTTGCGCAGCGTCAGGGTCTGCCCCGGCCGGAAGGCGAAGTCCGCCGCGAGCCCGTCCGGCACCGCGAAGGTCACCGCCACGGCGTCGTCGCAGAGCCGTTCGACCCGCTCGATCCGCAGCCGGTGGAAGGTCGGGCGGCGGGCGGGGCGCACCGTGGAGACCGCGGCCTCAGCGGGGGCGTCGGCTGGGGCGTCGGCGTCAGCGTGCGCGGCGGCGTCGGCCTGGGAGGCGGCGTGCGAAGCGGCGGGCATTCAGATCTCCTTGACGCGTTCGAACGGCTCCCGGCAGGCGCGGCAGCGCCAGAGCGCCTTGCAGGCGGTGGAACCGAAGCGGGACAGCTCCTCCGTGTCCACGCCGCCGCAGCGCGGGCAGGGCACGGGAGCGGCTGCGGAAGCGGCAGTGCCGGCCAGAGTGGCGGTGGGGGCGGTGGTGCGGGTGGGACCGAGCACGAGCGGGACCGCGCCGGCCACGCCGACGGCTGAGGTCGGACGCGGCGGGGCGATGCCCGCCTCGGCGAGTTTGCGGCGGCCCTCGGCGGTGATCAGATCGGTCGACCACGGCGGATCCAGCCGCAGCCGGACCCGGACGTCCCGGTACCCGGCCGCGCGCAGCCGGCGGTCCACGTCGGCGGCCATCTCGGCCACGGCGGGGCAGCCCGAGTAGGTCGGGGTCAGCCAGGCGGTCACCGCGCCGTCGTCCACCTCCACCTCGGCCAGCACGCCCAGGTCGGCCAGGGTCAGCATGGGCAGCTCCGGGTCCGGCACGGCCGCCGCGACCTCCCAGGCCGTCCCGCGCTCCGTCACCGCCGCGCTCACCACGTCGCCCCCGGGTGCGCGCGGGCCAGCACCTGGAATTCGGCGAGCAGCGGGCCGAGCGCCTCGGTGTGCACGCCGTCCCGGCCGGCCCGGCCGAGCACGGTGGCCAGCGGCTGCCCGTCCGGTACGGTCAGCCCGGCCTCGGCGAGCACGGCGCCGAGCGAGCGCAGCACCGGTTCGCGCAGCGCCGCCGGATCTGCGCCCGTCCGCAGCTCCACCGGGTGGGCCGTGAACAGTTCCTCCAGCAGCGGCCAGAGCGCGTCCAGCCCGGCCTGCATCCGCGCCGAGGAGTACGGCGTGCCGTCACCGAGCCGAAGCGTCCAGGCGGTGGCGTACTCGCGGTGGTACGCCAGCTCCTTGACGCCCCGGGCGGCGACCGCCGCCAGCACCGGGTCCGGGTGCGCGCTCAACGCCTCGTACAGCGCGCAGCGCGCGGTGGCGAACAGCAGCAGCCGGGCGACCGAGTGGGCGAAGTCGCCGTTCGGGACCTCGACCAACCGGACGTTGCGGAACTCGTGGTCCTCCCGCCAGTACGCCAGGTCGTCCTCGGTGCGGCCGGAGCCGTCCGCCTGGCCGGCCCGGGTGAGCAGCAGGCGGGCCTGGCCGAGCAGATCGAGGCCCAGGTTGGCGAGCGCGACCTCCTCCTCCAGCTCGGGCGCCCGGGTGCACCACTCGATCAGGCGCTGGGAGAGGATCAGGGCGTCGTCGCCGAGCATCAGGCAGTAGGCGGCGAGGTCCGCGCCGTCCACCCCGGCGGGCACGGCGGTGTCCACGCCGAGCAGCGGGTCGGCGAAGCCCGTCCCGTACGCCCAGCGGCCCTCGCCCTCGGGGCCGGGCGCGGCTTCGGCGAGGCCGAGGTAGACGTGGTCGTCGGGGTCGGCGCCGGCGCCGACCTGCGTGCTGTGGTCCTGCATGGCGGTTCCCCCGTCAGATGTGCGGGACATCCTCGGGGATGTCGTAGAAGGTCGGGTGGCGGTAGACCTTGTCCCCGCTGGGCTCGAAGAACGGGTCACGCTCGTCCGGGGTGGAGGCGGTGATCGCGTCCGAGCGGACCACCCAGAGGCTGACGCCCTCGTTGCGGCGGGTGTAGAGGTCGCGGGCGGCGAGCAGGGCCATCCGGTCGTCGGCCGCGTGCAGCGAACCGACATGGACGTGGTTCAGCCCGCGTCGGGGGCGCACGAACACCTCGTACAGCGGCCAGCCGGCCTTGGACTCGGTCACTTTCCGTTCTCCTGTTCCGTGGGCTCGCCCGTACGCCCGGGCTGCCCGGGTTCGGCGGACTGTCCGGCTCCGGGCAGCGCAGGTTCGGGCAGCACGGGTTCGGCGGACTGTTCGGCGCGGCGCTTGGCCGCGTAGGCGACGGCCGCCTCACGGACCCAGGCACCGTCCTCGTGCGCCGTCCGGCGGCGTTCGACCCGCTGGGTGTTGCACGGGCCCTGGCCGTGGATGACCCTGGTCAGCTCGGACCAGTCCGGCTCGCCGAAGTCCCAGCCGCCGCGTTCCTCGTTCCAGCGCAGCTCGGGGTCCGGGAGCGTGACGCCCAGGTGCTCGGCCTGCGGGACGGTCATGTCGACGAAGCGCTGGCGCAGCTCGTCATTGGTGTGCCGCTTGATCCGCCAGGCCATCGAGCGGGCGGTGTTCGGCGAGTCGGCGTCCGGGGGCCCGAACATCATCAGAGACGGCCACCACCAGCGGTCCACCGCGTCCTGGACCATCCGGCGCTGCGCCTCGGTACCGCGCATCAGTGTCATCAACAGCTCATAGCCCTGACGCTGGTGGAACGACTCCTCCTTGCAGATCCGCACCATGGCGCGGGCGTACGGGCCGTAGCTGCAGCGGCAGAGCGGGACCTGGTTGCAGATCGCGGCGCCGTCGACCAGCCAGCCGATCACGCCGACGTCGGCGAAGGTGAGGGTCGGGTAGTTGAAGATCGAGGAGTACTTCTGTCGGCCGGAGATCAGCTTCTCGGTGAGCTCGGCGCGGTCGACACCCAGGGTCTCGGCGGCGGCGTAGAGGTAGAGGCCGTGGCCGGCCTCGTCCTGGGCCTTGGCGAGCAGGATCGCCTTGCGGCGCAGCGAGGGGGCGCGGGTGAGCCAGTTCCCCTCGGGCTGCATGCCGATGATCTCGGAGTGGGCGTGCTGGGCGATCTGGCGGATCAACGTGGCCCGGTAGGCGTCGGGCATCCAGTCCCTGGGCTCGATCCGCTGCTCGGCGGCGACGACCGCCTCGAACCGGTCCTCCTGCGCCTGCGCGGGGACCGCCTCGGCCACCTCTGCTGTCACCACGATCACCTCTCGTGTCCCGCGCCGGCGCCCACGGCGCCAACCGACTGACCGTTCGGTCGGTACCATTCTGCGCGGCGAGACGGAGAGATGGCAAGGGACGCGGGCGAGGGGCGGGGTTTCGGGCGGTGAGCAGTGGGCGCAGGCGGCGGGCGGCGGGCGGCGGGCGGGCGACAAACAGATAACAGCTAACAGATTTCATTATCTGTTAGCTGTTATCTGTTAGCTGTTACTTGTCACCCGTCTTCTGTTCTCTGTTTTCTGCTCCCTGCTCGCCGATAGCCCCCGGCCGTCGGCGGCCCGCTCAACCCTCTGTGCGGTCGCGCAGCCTCGGCAGCGGTACGGCGAGGAGCGCGGCCAGCAGGGCGATCCGGGGTGCCAGCTGGTCGAGCCGGATGTGCTCGTGCCGGGCGTGAGCGCCGGCACCGACCGCGCCGAAGCCGTCCAGCGTCGGCAGCCCGCGCGAGCCCGGCAGGTTGGTGTCCCCCGCGCCGCCCGCCGGTCCGCCGTCCAGCTGCTGCCCGAGCACCGCCGCGAGTGAACGAACGTGCCGCAGCAGCGGGTTGCCGGTGCGCTCGGGCCACGCCGGACGGCTGGACAGCACCTCGGTCCGGACCCTGGCCCCCGGGCGCAGCGCGGTGAGCCGAGCCAGGTTGTCGAGCGTACGGCGCTGCGCCTCGGCGGTGGAGAACCGCAGGCCGAGCTCGGCCTCGGCCCGGCCCGCGACCACGTTGGCCCGCGAACCCCCGCTGATCCGACCGGCGTTGAGCTCCGTCCCCGGCTGTCCCGCGAGGCCGCGGACGACGACGAGCTGGTCGACGAGTTCGTCGACCGCCGACACCCCGTCGTGGGCGTCGTTGCCCGCGTGGGCCTCACGCCCGGTGACGGTGAGCCGGACCCGGGTGCTGCCGCGCCGGGCCGTCTTCAACCGGCCGTCGGGGTGCGGAGGTTCGAGCCCCAGGACCGCGGCCGCGCCGCGCAACTGGCGCTCGACCAGGCGCCGTCCGTCCGGACTGCCGACCTCCTCGTCGGAGACGACGACCAGCCGGACGGCGCGGTGCGGCCGCTGCCCGAGGTCGGCGAGCAGGGCGAACGCGCCTTCCAGGATGGCGAGTCCGCCCTTCATGTCGACGACGCCGGGGCCGCTGAGCAGACCGTCCTGCTCGGTGACCGGCCAGTCGGCGAGGGTTCCGACCGGCCAGACGGTGTCGTGGTGGCCGACGATCAACAGGTGCGGCAGGGTCTCGTCCTGCCCCTCCCAATCCAGGACGAGGTGGTCGCCGGCCGGCCCGGGCTCGCGTCGCGCGGTGGCACCGGTGGCACTGAACCCGGCGCTCAACTCCTCGGCGAGAGCGTCGAGTCTGGGTACGTCTCCGCTGGGTGACTCGATCCGGGCCAGGTCCGTGCACCGGCGCCGGACGGCCCCGGCCAGCGTACGGGCGCGAGTACTGAGGGCCTGCGGCAGGCCGGGGAGCGCGGCGGTCGCGGCAGCGGTGGCCGAGGCTGTGACGGTGGCCGTGGCCGTGGCCGTGGCCGTGGCATGAGCGGTGGTGGTAGCGCTGGTGGTAGCGGTAGCGGTGAGGGCCTCACCGTCAGCAGCGGCCGGGAGGTCGACGGGGGCGCGGTCCGAGGCAGGGGCGGGCGCGGGGGCGGAGTCACCGTCGGGGGCGGCGGCGGCACTCGGCGCGGCGGGCGACCCGACGATCTGGGGACTCAACGTTCGCCTCCGCGGCCGCTGCCGGTATTCAGCGGCCGGACCGGCCGACCACCCCAACCTGGCTGCCAGGCCCGGCTGGACCGCGCCGATCGACCGGGATGGTGCCCGGCCCTTCGGAACGGACCGTCTGGCCCAAGTGCGGTGGAACGGCTGGGCGGCGTGCTTGGCATTACGTCCTCCTCGCTCGATCCGGTGGCCCCGGTCCGCCCGGGGCCCCGTGGACGGCGGCTTCCTGACGGCGGGCGCAACGGGCCGGACCGCCGCAGGGAAGCCGAGATGTGAGCCTAGAAGAACCGTTCGGCTTCCTGCGAGGTGGCCCTGCTCCCAGCGTGCCGGGACCGGGCCCTCAACCTCGGACACCCGTCGGAGAACAGCGGCGGGCGCGCGGCGCGCGGGCCTGGATCGGCGCGCGGGCGCGGTCGCCGGATCGCGCCCATCTCCACCATGGACCCGCCGCCCGGGTTCGGCAGCGCAAACCGCCAAGGCGCGGGATTTCCACGCCGGATGGGTGACAACGGCTCAGCGCGCGGTACGAACCGGGAGCACGCGACCGGCTCAGGGGGAGCCCGGTCCGACGCCCCGGGAACACTCGCGTGAACACCGGACGACATGACGCCCCACCCGCCACCGTGCGCACCACCGGGCGTCGGGCATCGGCAGGACCAGCGACCACACGAGCCACGACGGCACCGCCCTGCACTGCCCCGCACCGCCCGGCACCAACTGCAGGGCACCGACTCAGGGCACCGACTCAGGGCACCGCTGGCAGGCTCCGACTCAGGGCACCGACTCAGGGCACCGCTGGCAGGCTCCGACTCAGGCGCCGTCCTCGACCAGCCCGGCATCGCGCGCGAGCAGCGCGGCCTGGACCCGGTTGCCGACGCCCAGCCCGGTCAGGATCCGGCTGACGTGCGCCTTCACGGTGCTCTCGCGCATCCCGAGGACGCCCGCGATCTCCGCGTTGGAGAGCCCGTCGGCGAGTTCGCGCAGCACGTCCGTCTCGCGCGGCGTCAGCCCGGCGACCCGGTTGCGGGCGGCGACCGACCGGGGCGCACCGGTGCGGTGGTAGCGGTCGATCAGGCGCCGCGCGGCCGCCGGGTGCAGCATCCCCTGGCCGCCGGCGACGACGTGGACGGCCCGCGCGATCTCGGCGGGCGGGGTGTCCTTGAGCAGGAAGCCGTCGGCCCCGGCGGCGAGCGCCTGGTACACGTACTCGTCGAGGTCGAAGGTGGTGAGCGCGATCACGCGCGGGGCGTCGGGCAGTTCGCGCAGGCGCCTGGTGGCGGCGATGCCGTCGAGCCGGGGCATCCGGATGTCCATGAGCGCCACGTCGATCCGCTGGCTGCGGGCGAGTTCGACGGCCTGCAGTCCGTCGGTGGCCTCGGCGACCACGGTGAGGGCCGGGTCCTGGGCGAGCAGGTCGACGAGACCGAGCCGCACCAGCGCGTCGTCGTCGACCACCATCGTGCGGATCATGCGTCGTCCTTCGGCTTCGGGGTCGGGGTCGGGGAGGGAGCAAGGGTCGGGGAAGGCCCGGATCCGGGGTCGCGTCCCGGTCCTGGGCCCGGCCTTGGGGCGGGCCCAGGCGCGGGTTTTGGCGCGGGTTCTGGCACGGTCTGCGGCGGGCGCTCCGGTGCGGGCAGGCGGGCCGCGAGCCGGAAGCCGCCACCGCCGTCCGGTCCCGCGTCGAGGTGGCCGCCGAGCGCGTCGACCCGTTCGGTGAGCCCCACCAGACCGTACCCGCCGCTGGTGCCCGGCCCGTTCGGCGACGCCTCCCCTGGGCCGTTGCGGACCTCGACGGTGGTGGCCGGGGCGCCGTAACGGACCCGGACGGTGACGGGCGCGGCGTGCGCGTACTTGCGGGCGTTGGTCAGTGCCTCCTGGACCAGGCGGTGCACGGCCAGCCGGTGGGTGGTGGGGACGGTCTCCGGGTCGCCGGAGAGGGCCAGTTCGACCTGCTGCCCGGCCGAGGTGGCCTCGCCGACGAGTTCGGTGAGATCGCGCAGCGCGGGCGCCGGGACGCGCTCCGCCCGGGGCGGTACGGCCGGCACCTCCTCGGCGGCCGGTGCTGTCGGCGGGTCGGCCCGCAGGGCGCCGAGGACGTCGCGCAGGTCGTCGAGCGAGTGGGCGGCGGTGGTGCGCAGCAGTTCGAGGCGGTGGGTGAGCCGGTCCGGGTCGGCGGCGACGGTGCCGGCGAGGGCCTGGTCGCGCAGCACCCCGGCGTGCAGCACCAGCAGGCTGAGACGGTGGGCGAGCACGTCGTGCATCTCCCGGGCGATCCGGGCCCGCTCGGCGGCCCGGGCCCGTTCGGCGCGCAACTCGCGCTCCCGGCGCAGCACGTCCACCTGCTCGTGCAGGGTGCGGATCAGCACCCGGCGGCCGTGCAGCCACAGGCCGACGGACAAGGTCGCTGCCTGGACGAGGAGTTGGGATCCGGTGGTGCCCGCCCAGCCGACCAGCGAGTCGGCTCGGGTCGCGCTCACCACTGCGATGAGGGCGCCGCCGGCCACCGCCGGGCCGGTCCGGCCGAGGGAGGCGAGGTAGTAGACGCTGAACAGTCCGGGAAAGGCGCGGTTGAACAGGCCGCCGGTGAGCACCGGCAGGACGGCGGAGGCCATCGGGTAGCGGCGGGCGAACAGCAGGGAGAGCGGGGCGAGGGCGGCCACGACGGTCCGGGGCATCCTCAACGGCTCGTCGGCGTGGATCCACTGGGAGAGGCCCTCCTCGGCGGTGAGCGCGAGGATGCCGAGCAGCAGCAGGGTGTCGCTCCACAGCCGGCGGTCCGGGCCGTACCAGCCCAACAGGCCTGTGCGCATCGGGCCGCTCCCGTCCTCTCGCATCGGGCTCCCTCCGCGCTCTCTCCGTCCGTCCGTCGCCCGTCCCTCCGTCCGTCCGTCCGTCTCGATGCTACGGGCGGGCGGCGGGCGGGCGCCCCCTTCTCCCAGGTACCCGTGCCCTCGACTTTCGTCGGGGGTACGCGTCGCTCGTCGGCCGATTCGGGGTGCGGCCAGGCTACCTAGCGTCGACGGCATGACCACCGAGCAGCTCCGCCCCCGCCCCCGCCCCCACCTCGACTCCCTTGCCCCGAAGCGCAGTTCACGTTCCGCCGGGGACCACCTGCTGTTCCTCGCCGAGGCCCTGCGCACCTTCCACGACACCGGCGCGCTGGCACCGAGCGGCGAGGACCTGGTGAACGCTCTGGTGGTTCCGGTCACCAGCCGCCCGAATCGGCCGATCTCGGTGCTGGAAGTCGGCGCCGGGACAGGCGTGGTGACCCGACGGCTGGCCCAAGCACTGCTCCCGGGCGACCGGTTGCACGTCGTCGAGGCGAACCCGCGCTTCGCCGACCGGCTGCGGGAGGACCCGGTGCTGGCCGCACGACGCCCGGGCGTCGCCCTGCGGCTGTCGGCCTGCCGGGTGGAGGAACTGCCCCAGGACAAGACCAGCGAGACCAGCGAGACGAACCAGACGGGCCGAGCGGGCGGGGCCGGCGAGACGGACGACCGGTACGACGTGATCGTGTCGGGCCTGCCGTTCACCAACTTCGAGCCGGCCCAGGTACGCCACCTCCTCGACCTCTACCTGCGGCTGCTGCTGCCCGGGGGCGAGCTGACGTACTTCGGCTACCTCGGCACGACGACGGCTCGCACCCTGTCCTCGGGGCCCCGGCAGAGCGCCCGCCACCGGGCAGTGGTGCGACTGCTGCGGCGGTTCGAGGCGGCGTACGGGCTGGGCGAGCGAACGGTGTGGCGCAACCTGCCGCCGGCCCGCGCCTACCTGCTCCGGGCACCGGGCGGACGGGAGGACTGGGGTCTGACCTCGCCCCCAGAGCCCCCGGCAGGCGAGGCCACAGCCGACGAGGCGCCCTCGCGTACGAGAACCGCAGCCGGGCGACCGATCGGGCCGGCGGGTGACAGATAACAGGTGACAGCTTTCAGATAACAGATAACAGACGACAGCGAACAGATTTTGAAATCTGTTCGCCGTCGTGCCATAGTGGACTCCGGGTCACCCCACCCATCGCCACACCCACCCCTGGAGTCCCCGTGGCCACGACCTCCCGCCCCACACAGCGCACCCTCGGTACCTCCGGACCGGTCACCTCCACCCTCGGCCTCGGCTGCATGGGCATGTCCGACCTGTACGGCCCGGCCGACGAGGCCGAGAGCATCGCCACCATCCACGCCGCGATCGACGCCGGGGTCACCCTGCTCGACACCGGCGACTTCTACGGCATGGGCCACAACGAGCTGCTGATCCACGAGGCCCTGCGCGGCCGCGCCCGCGAGAGCGTGCAGATCAGCGTGAAGTTCGGCGCCCAGCGCGGCCCGGACGGCCAGTGGCTCGGTTACAACGCGAGCCCCGCCGCCACCAAGACCGCCCTCGCCTACACGCTGCGCCGCCTGCGCACCGACCACATCGACGTCTACCGCCCCGCCCGCCTGGACCCGAACGTCCCGATCGAGGAGACCGTCAGCGCCATCGCGGACCTGGTGAAGGCCGGCTACGTCCGCCACATCGGCCTGTCGGAGGTCGGCGCCGACACCCTGCGCCGCGCCGCCGCCGTCCACCCGATCAGCGACCTGCAGATCGAGTACTCGCTGATCTCCCGCTCGATCGAGGACACCATCCTCCCCACCGCCCGCGAGCTCGGCATCGGCGTCACCGCCTACGGCGTGCTCTCGCGCGGCCTGCTCAGCGGCCACTGGGACCAGGGCCGCGCCCTGGCCGGCACCGACTTCCGTGGCCACAGCCCGCGCTTCCAGGGCGACAACCTGGCCCACAACCTCGCGCTCGTCGAGGCGCTGCGCGCGGTGGCCGCCGCGAAGGGGGCGAGCGTCGCCCAGGTCGCCATCGCCTGGGTCGCCTCGCGCGGGGAGGACGTCGTTCCGCTGGTCGGCGCCCGCCGCCGCGACCGGCTCACCGAGGCGCTGGGCGCGCTGGACCTCACCCTCACCGCGGCCGACCTCGCGGCCATCGAGGCGGCCGTCCCCGCCGGCTCCGCAGCGGGCGACCGCTACGCTGCCGCCCAGATGGCACACCTGGACAGCGAGCACTGACCAACCGGAACCGGCCCGACGGCCGGGGACGGCAGCACCACCCTCGACCGCACGACCCTAAGGACGGACCTCCCCGTGACCACGGACACCACACTCACCGCCGAGCAGATCCTGATCGCGGCGGAGGACGTCCTCCGGCGGTTCGGCCCGGCCAAGGCCACCGTCGTGGACGTCGCCCGGATCCTCGGCGTGAGCCACAGCAGCGTCTACCGCCACTTCCCGAGCAAGGCCGCGCTGCGCGAGGCGGTCACCCAGCGCTGGCTCGACCAGGCGCACCACCAGCTCGCCTTCATCTCGACCGAGCCCGGCTCGGCCGTCGAGCAGCTGCACCGCTGGCTGGTGACACTGTTCGCGGCCAAGCGGAAGAAGGCGCTGGACGACCCGGAGCTGTTCGCCACCTACATGGTGCTGGTCGAGGAGAACAGCGGCATCGTCGAGGCGCACATCGACACCCTGGTCACCCAGATCGCCCAGATCGTCCAGGACGGCATGGAGAGGAAGGAGTTCAAGCTCGCCCATATCCTCTCCACGGCCCGCGCCGTCTTCGACGCCACCAGCCCCTTCCACGACCCGGCGTACGCGTCCTCGTGGTCCGAGCCGACCATCGAGGACCGTTTCGAGGCCCTCTGGAAGCTCATCCTCGGCGGCCTGCTCGCCAAGTGACGGACCTCCGACGCCCGGGCGCCCCTGACCCGGGCACCGACGGCCGGGCCCGCCGAC
>NZ_JBHWIJ010000049.1:0-7746 GCF_042732255.1 Kitasatospora sp. NPDC059803
GCCGCGTTCAGCCGGCAGGCGGTACGGCGGGCTGCGACTGGGTGGAGCAGTGGATGCCGCCGCCGCCGCTCGCGATGTTGTCGATGTTGAGCTGGACGACGGTGCGGTCGGGGTACTTGGCCTGGAGGATCGCGTAGGCGACCCCGTCCGCGTAGCCGTCGCCGAACTGCGGGACGAGGACGGCGCCGTTGGCCGTGTAGTAGTTGGTGTAGCTGGACAGGAAGTCCTTGCCCGTTCCCCGGATGGAGTTGCGGTCGGGGCCGGGCAGCTCCGTGATGGTCAGGCGGCGGCCCTGGGCGTCGGTGGCGTTCTGCAGGGCCTGCCTGGTCTGCTGGTAGACCGCGACCCACCGGGGGTCGGTGCCCGGGCCGGGCTGGTCCAGCATGACCTGGCCGGGGGAGATGAAGCGGGCCAGGCAGTCGATGTGGCAGTCGGTGATGTCCTGACCGGCCAGGCCCGGGACCCAGATGACCTTGTCCAGGCCGAGCGTCGACTTCAGCGCCTGCTCGACCTGGTCCCGGGTCATGCCCGGGTTGCGGTTGGGGTTCACCAGCGAGCTCTCGGTGGCCAGCAGGGTGCCCTGCCCGTCGGTCTCCAGCGAGCCGCCCTCGCCCACGAACGGGGCCTGGACGCGGGCGATCCCGTACTGGGACAGGAGCGTGCCCGCGGCCGCGGCGTCGTTGGCGTACGGCTGGTAGTAGGAGGTGCCGCGCTTGCCCCAGCCGTTGAAGTTGGTGTCGACCCCGGCGATGGCGCCGGGTGCGACGACGAAGGTCGGGCCGAAGTCCCGGATCCACAGGTCGTCGTTCGGGATCTCCAGGACCTCGATGCCGTAGTACGCGCCGGAGCCGCAGTAGTACCGGGCGTCGGCGGCCTGCCCGGGGCGGGCCAGCACCGCGACCGGCTCGTAGCGCGAGAGCTCGTACGCGACGTTCGCGATGTCCCGGCGGACGCCCGACAGCTGGTTGCGCCAGACCGAGGACAGGGCGGGCCAGGCCATGAAGGTGCGGGTGTGCCGGTCGGTCTCCGCGGGCATCCGCAGCGTGGGGCCGGACGGCGTCGCGGCTGCGGCTGCGGCTGCGGCCGCGTCCGTGGCTGTGGCTGTGTCCGTGGCTGTTTCTGCGGCCGCGGCGACCGAGGTGCCGAGGCCGGTGGCGAACGCGGCGCCGAGGGCCGCTGCGGGCAGGGCGGCAGCGCCGAATCTGAGCAGGCTGCGGCGGGTGGGAACGGGCGTGTCCAAGAGGACTCCCTTGGGGGCGGGGAGGTGTGGGGTGACGCACATCTTGGCTGCAACTAAAAATTCAGTCAATACCCGATACGTACGGTATCGCGGTTTTCCTTGCCGCACCGGCCTGGCCCGAGCCTGCCGTGAACCTGCCGTGAGCCCCGATCCGAGGTCGCCCGCCTGGTCGCAGGGTCATTGAGCCCTGAAACTTTGATCAGGAATTCCTCCACGAGAGGCCCCGGCCGGGTAGGGTGATCGCTTGTGTCGGATCGTCGAACAGAGATACTCATCGCCGCCACCCGCGTCATCGCGCGGCGTGGCGTGCGCGGGCTGCGCGTGGGTGAACTGGCCGCCGAGGCGGGGGTGTCCACCTCGCTGCTGTACTACCACTTCACCGACCGGGCCGGGCTGCTCCGCAAGACCCTGGAGTTCATCAGCGACCGGGCGGACCGCTACACCGCCGAGGGGGACTCGGCGGGGTACTCGGACGATCCCCGACGCGATCTCGAACAGGTCCTGCTCCTGGAACTCCAGGACACCCCGGACGTGCGCGAGAACAGCACCGCCTGGGGGGAGTTGAGGGCCAGCGCGGTCTTCGAGCCCGATCTCCGGGAGGAGCTGGCACGGGCCACCCACGCCTGGGTGCACGACGTCGCGGACCTGCTCGGCCGCGCCCGCCCCGAGGCCACGGCGCCGGCCCACACGGCCTCCGCCGAACGCCTCACCGTCCTGATCGAGGGCCTCAGCGCCCGCTGGCTGACCGGCTCGATGCCGCTGGAGCACGCACGACGCCTGCTCCGGGAGGCGATCGAGGTCGAGCTGGAGGCGCTGCCGGCCGTCGTACGGTGCCGCTGCTGACCGACCTTCCACCTGCCCGGGGTTCGGTGCGGGCCGCCGCGGCCCAGTTCTTCACCCGACACCTGAGGTGAGGCCGGGCCGTCGGACCGGCGGCAGACGGTAGCCGATGTCGGCCGGCCTGCCACTGGCCGACGGCAGGTCCCGGCCGTCTACAGGTCTCTGTACCGTGGGCCCCTGCCGAACTCTCGGCAGGGGCCCGTGCTGCCCGAAGTCAGAACTGGTCGATTTCTGCAGAGCTTCGAGGAGGCCGCACGCCCCGGCGGGTGTCAGTCGAACCGCGCGTTCACCCGACGGCCGGGATGTCGTGGGTGGCGCAGTGGATGCCGCCACCTCCGGCGGCGATGTTGTCGATCTTGACGGGGACGATCTCGCGGTCGGGGAAGTGCTGCTTGAGGATCTGCTGGGCGCGGTCGTCGGCGCGGTCGTCGCCGAACTTCGGGAGGTAGACGCCCTTGGAGCCGACGTAGAAGTTCATGTAGGAGGAGACGAAGGCGTCGCCGCGGCCGGTGATCTTGTCGGGGTCGGGCTGCTGGAGTTCGATGACGTCGAGCTTCTTGCCGCGGGCGTCGACGGCGTCCTTGAAGACGCCGCGGGCCTGGTCGGCGGAGCGGGACCAGACGTCGGCGGGCGAACCGGGGAAGGCCTGGTCGAGCAGGACGACGCCGGGGGCGGCGAAGCGGGTGAGGCAGTCGACGTGGGCGTCGGTGATGTCCTTGCCCTTGACGCCGGCCAGCCAGATCACGGTGGTGACGCCGAGGGCCTTCTTGAGCTCGGCCTCGACCTGGTCGCGGGACATGCCGGGGTTGCGGTTGCCGTTGACGACGGAGCTCTCGGTGACCAGCAGGGTGCCCTGGCCGTCGGTCTCGAAGGAGCCGCCCTCGGCGACCAGCTTCGTCTCGATGCGTTCGACGCCGTACTTGGCCAGGACGGTGCGGGCGATCTTGCCGTCGTTGGCGTGCTGCTGCTTGTTGCCCCAGCCGTTGAAGTTGAAGTCGACGCCCTTGACCTTGCCGCCCTCCTCGACGAACACCGGCAGGGTGTCGCGGGCCCACAGGTCGTCGACGGCGATGGGGACGACCTCGACCGCGGAGCCGCACGCGCTCTGCGCGGCGTCCCTCTGCTCGGGGCGGGCCATCAGGACGACCGGTTCGCGGGCGGCGATGGCCCGCGCCAGGCTGGCGATGTCCTTCCGGACGTCGGGGAGCTGGTCGCCCCAGACGTTCTCCGAGGCGGGCCAGGACATCACGGTGCGGACGTGCTTCTCCCATTCGGCGCCGAAGCGGCGTCCGCCGGGCGCCGCCGGGGCCCCGGACGGCTGCGGCGCCCCGGAAGACTGCGGCGCCCCGGACGGCTGCGGGGCCTGCGTGGCGTCCTCGACGGGTTCGTCGAGGTCCGAACAGGCGGTCAGGCCGAGGGCGAGGACGCCCGCGCCGCCGAGGGAGCGCAGGATGGTGCGGCGGGACAGATCAGGGTGGGGCACGGGATTCTCCGGTCATGGGGTAGCGCTGGTTGTCGCGGCTGCCGGCGTCGAGGCGGCGGTCGCCGAACGAGGCGTTGCCGAGCGGGACGGTGCCGAACGAAGCGGCGACGACGGCGCCGTTGACGACGTGGATGCCGAGGCGGGAGCCGGTGAACTTCGAGCTCGCCGTCAACACTTTCATTGACTGAAAAATCGGTCAAGCCTGCAGCCGGCCCGTCCGCTAATGAAGGGCGCCGGGGCGTGCGACGGCCGCCCCACCGGACCCGTGCTCCGGCGGCGCCCGGCCTCGACGCCGTGTGCGTCGTAGATCACCGCTCTCTCTGGATTTGACTGAATTTTCAGTCTAGTAAAAGATGCGGGGGCACCCCCGGTCCCAGGACCAGCCCGCCGCAGCGCGGGCCCCGTGCCCCCTGGCGGCCCGTCCACCCCCCCCCACGGAGGCGGGCCGCCAGGGCCTCCGCCGCGCACGCGTCGGCCGCCGCCCCGACTCCACAGCTTCAGGAAGGACGACCGTGCAGGTCACCACCGATGACACCAGCGCGACCAGCCCGGTTGCGCGCCGCGCTCCTCGCCACCGCTGGCGGTTCGCCGTCGTCCTGGCGATGGTCGTCGCCCTGTGCGGGAGCGGGATCGGGCTGTACCTCAACGAGCGCAACACCCGGGAGCAGACCCGCGAACTGGCGATCCCCTCGGCCCAGGACTGGATCGAACTCGACGTCACCGCCCAGGACGTGGACCCGGCTGCCCAGCAGCTGACGCTCTACATCACGCCCGTACCGCACGGCAGGCTCGCCGCCGGCGCCGACGGCCAGGCCTTCAGCCGACCCGTCGAGATCACCGTCACCGGCACACCCAGGACGACCATCCGGGCAGCCGAGGGCGAGAGCGCGGCGCCCCAGCTCGTCCACGTCGGGATGTACGACGGCACCATCACCGACTACCCCTTCGACCGCTACCGCATGGAGGCCGGCTTCACGGCCACCAGCGGCGCCACCCCCGTGCCGGTCGGCCTGGTCCTCACCGACACCGACCCGTTCTTCGTCGTGCGCCCGCAGGCCACGGCCGGGGCCACCGGCGCCGTGGCCCTGGACGCGAAGATCACCCGCTCCCGCAGCACCTTCATCCTCGCCTGGTTCATGATCGCGGCGATGTGGGCCATCGCCCTGGCCGTCCTCGGCGCCGCCGAGGTGCTCTACCGCAAGCGCGAGGGCCTGGTCTGGCCCTCCCTGGGCTGGATGGCGGCCAGCCTGTTCGCCCTGATCGGCATGCGCAACGCCGCCCCCGGCTCACCGCCGATCGGATCGCTGATCGACTACCTCGCGTTCTTCTGGGCCGAAGGAATCATCGCCGCCAGCCTGGCCTGCACCGCCTGGTGCGGCATCCGCACCGAGCACCGGCAGCGCCGCGAACGCGAGGCCGCCGCCGACCAGCCGTGAGGCCCGGCGGCGGCACCCCGTGGGCGGGCGCGGCCGGAGAATGGCCGGAAAGTGCCGCAACTACCTTGCGCAGCGGGATTGTTGGGGGTCCCTGACGCGCCCATGCTGAATTCGCCCGGCCTGTGCCGGGCCGCCGGGTGGCCGGGCGGCTCAGGTACCCCACGCCCCGACGCTCGCGCGCCCCACCCTCACCCCCCACCTCAGGCTTCGCGGGAGAACCCTCATGGGAATGACCTCTGCTCTGCGACGTGCCTCGGTCGTGCTCGCCGGCGGCGTGGCCGCGATCGGACTGTTCGCGCCGACCGCCGCGGCCGCGGACACCCCCGTCGTCCTGGCCTGCCAGGCGACTCCGCCGATCGGGTCGGCACAGACCTTCAACCTCAACGCAGGTGTCAACGCCGCCGCGCCCGCCACCGTCGCGGCCGGCAGCCAGTTCACCGTCACCCTGGCCCCCGACGCGCTCACCGTGCCCACCACGGTGGGCGGTTACAGCATCCAGTCGATCAGCAACATCGTGCTCACCGTGCCGGTCCCCGCGAACGCCACGCTGACCGGCGAGTCGCTGACCGGCGGCTCCGGCTACTCGGGCAGCGCGAGCGTCGCGGTGAACAACGGCAACGTCGTGCTCACCGTGAACGGGTCGGTCGACGGCGGCGGTACCTTCACGCTCCCCGCGCTGACCCTGAACCTGGCCGCCGGGGCCTCCGGCAGCGTCATCAGCACCTCGGTGGCCGGTACGAGCTACGCGGACCCGGGGCTGACCTTCACGGCGACCGTGCCCGTCTCGTTCTTCACCGTCGACGTGCCCACCGCCTGCTACCCCGCCACCGCGCAGGCGCTCAGCACCACGACGGTGAGCTGACCGGGGGCCCGCACCGAAGGCGACCGAGGGAGAACAGCACTGGGGCCGACGCACAGTGTGCGTCGGCCCCAATGGCAGAAGTAGCGGGGACAGGATTTGAACCTGCGACCTCTGGGTTATGAGCCCAGCGAGCTACCGAGCTGCTCCACCCCGCGTCGGTAGTACCGACTGTACGGCACCGGCCGGCGATCACCTAATCGGTTACCCGGCGGCCGGGTGCGCGCGGCCGGCCGAGATGCGGGTTGCCGTCCCCAGCCGAAAGTCAGGCGTAGACGGTGGCCCGGACCCGGTCCAGGTCCGTGAGCAGGGTGTCCAGCTGCGAAGGGTCGTTGGCGTAGGCGAGCACGGCTCGGTAGAACGCGCTCTGCATCGCGTCCGGCATCAGGTCGGAGGCGTCGAACCGTACCGCCCGGGCGTCGACCAGCAGTTGGCCCAGGCGCCGGGACAGGGCGTCCGGGTAGACGGTGGTGGGCACCTGGCGGTTGGGGCTCAGCGCACCGCCGCGGGCCACCCAGATCTGCTGCGCCTCGGGCGTCGTGAGGTAGGCGACGAGCTGCTGGGCGGCCGGGGTGGCGTGGAACATGCCGAGCAGGTCGCCCGCCACCTCCTCGGTGCCCTTGAACCCTTCGTCGATGGTCGGGAACCGGGCGAAGTCGTAGTCCTCGCCGGCCTTGAGCTGCGGGTCGCCCTGCTGGTAGTAGTCCGTGATGAAGGACGCCGCGTGCTCGAAGTAGCAGCCCGGCTGCCGGCCGAACAGCGAGTTGCCCGAGCCGGCGAAGTCGGTGAGCAGCATGCCGCGGGAGTCACCGCGGACCAGGCCCTTGGCGGCGACCACGTCTCCCCAGGTCTGCCAGGCCCGCTTGATCGCAGGAGAGTTCCAGGCGAGCGCGCCGCTCGCCCACTGGTCGTAGACGTCCGGCCCGGACTGGGCGAGGACGATGTCCTCCAACCAGTCGGTGCCCGGCCAGCCGGAGGCGGAGCTGGACTCCAGCCCGACACACCACGGGGGGACACCCGCCCCGGCGATCTGCCGGTCCAGGGTGTTCAGCTGGTCCCAGCTGCCGGGTGGCGTCCAGCCGTGTGCGGCAAGGGCCTTGGGGGAGTACCAGATGAGGCTCTTCACCGAGGCCTTGACGAACACGGCGTACTGCTTGCCGTCCACGGCGCCCAACCGCACCCAGCTCGCTCCGTACTGCGCGGCCATGCCCGGCAGGTCGAGCGCATTGTCGAGCGGGGCCAACCGGCCGGCCCGGGCGTACTGCACCAGCTTTCCGGGGCTGGAGAGGACGGCGAGATCGGGCGGCGTCCCGTTGTCGACCCGGTCGGCCAGCACGGTGTCGGAGTCCCGGGAGCCCTGGTAGTCCACCCTGATCCCGGTCCGCTGCTCGAACGGCGCGACCATGGCCAGGAACGAGTCCCGCTCGCTGCCGGTCCAGGTGCCGAGCACATGGACCACAGGTCCCGACCCGCCGCTGCTGCAGGCCGTGGGGCCGAAGAGGGCGACCAGCAGCAGGGCGAGACAGGCCCGGGCCCAGCGGTCCGCCCCGCTCATCGCGCGGCCCGGTACTCGTCGATCCGTGGCCAGAGGCCGCCCAGGCAGAGCACCGCGATGGCGGCGCACAGTACCGGGAGCGCGCGGCCCAGGTCCAGGTCGGAGCGGGCCGCCGATTCGGCATCGGCCAGCCGTTGCCGGTCCAGCTCCGAGAGACGGGCCAGGTCGGCGTCGAACGCCGCGCCGGGGGCCGCCCCGCGGGGGGGGGCGCGGCGCGCGGCGGCGGCCCCCCCGGCCCGGGCCCGGGGGGTGCACCTCACCAGTCACTACCCGCCCGCACTCGACCGCCTGGCGGGCCGAGTCGTGCTGCTCGAATCCGGCTCGGTCTCCCAC
>NZ_JBHWIJ010000049.1:7756-38111 GCF_042732255.1 Kitasatospora sp. NPDC059803
CCGAGCCCCGGCCCGGGCGCGCCCCGCCCCCCGCGCGGCCGCCCCCCGGGGGGGCGCCCCCGGGGCCGACAGCCGTGGCCACCACGGTGGGGTCGGCCGCGGCTGCCGTGGCGGGGCCGCGCGTGGCGGCCTGCCGGCGCAGCTCGGCATCGGCCGCGGTGAACTGCTCGAAGTCCCGGAGGGTGTGCAAGGCGGCGTCCCGTTTCGCTGGGGAGGAGTCGGGGCGGAGGTCGGCATCGAACAGGTCGGCGAGGACGCCGTGGAACGCGGGCTGCTGGTTCTCGGCCGCCGCGACCGCTCCCGGCGTGAGCGGACGGTCCGCCAGTGGGCCGGTGAAGGTGGCGAAGTCGTCGGAAAGGTCCTGTCCGGGGACGGTCCGGACCACCGCCAGCGCATCGCCGCCTGCCGCTTCGGCGGCGAGCGCGCGAGCCTGCCAGGTGGCGGTCAGCCGGGGCAGCACCTCGTCGGTGGCGGTGCCGAAGGCCCGGTCGGTGTGCAGAGTCGCCACCACCGTCCAGCCGGCCAGCGCGAGCAGCAGGACGGACGCGGTGAGCAGGTACGGGTTGAGCCGCCGGTTGAAGTGGCGGCTCAGAAAGCGCTGCGTACCGACCAGCAGGACCAGGCCGAGTACCGCGGGGGCGAGCACGCCGAGCAGCACGACCGGGGCGAGCCATCCGCTCTGCTGTTGCCGGCCCAGTTCCTGCTGCTCGGCGGCCCGCAGTTGCTGGACCTGGGCGAGGACTCCGTCACCGGGTTTGTGCATCAGGCTTGAGGCGTAGCTCAAGTAGGCGGCGCCGAGGGCACCCTGGCTCTCGGTGGCATGCGCCTGTTCGACCAGGCTGGTGTACTCGACGAGCAGTCCCTCGACGGCCTGCAGTCGCCCGCTCCCGGCCGGCCCGGTCGCGTCGTGCTCGGCGGCCCGGGCCAACGCCTGGTGGGCCGACTTCAGATCGTCCTGGTAACGCTGCCCCGGTCCGCTCAGGCGCACCGTCCCCGAGGCGAAGCTCCCGGCCGCGACCCGGTCCGCGTCGGCGAGCAGGTACGACAGCTGCGCGATGTCGACAAGGGCCGGGTCGGCGTGGGCTTCGGCGGCGGACACCGCCGTGTGCGCGCCGGCGAGCGCCGCTTCCAACGTCCCCCACAGCGCCGCCGTGCACAGGACCAGCGCGACCACAACCCGGCGCAGCCGGCCCGGAGTGGTGGGTGGCGCGGCGGGCCTACGGCCGAAGCGGTGCGACCGTGACCCCACGCCGGCAATGGCCGCCATCCGCATCCCGCCCCCCGGCTCGGCCCGTCAGGAGCCCGACGGAGCGTCGCCCACCCTAGCCGCGCGACTACGGGGTGGCCACCGGGAAGCGCAATATGACGGATCATCAGTTTTCGACTCCGGCGGCCCGGGTGGCGCGCTATGACGTATCGTCAGCTTGGCGGTCACCCCACGCGGCCCCGGTAGGTGTTCTCCAGGCCCGGGTCGGCGGGGTTTCCGGTGAGGTTGGCGGAGAGCAGCTCGAAGGTCCCGTCGCCGATCTGCTGCCGGTCCGCGGCGGTCAGCGCCCGGCCGTCGGTCCGCGCGACCAGGACGGTCACCGGATTGGCGTCGGGCTTCGTCCCGAAGCGGTCCTGGGCGATCTTCATGGCGGCGGCCGAGTCGTAGCTCTTCGGCAGGAAGTCGGCCGTCTGCGTCTGGGTCACCCGGTAGATCAATGTCTGGCTCAGGACGGTCAGGAGCATTCCCAGGACCGCCCATACGGCGATCACCTTCCACGGATTCCTGGTGGAGAATCCGGTCAGGGCGCGGATCACGATGTCCTCCGGCGGTGGTGCTGTCGCCGGGGATTTCCGGCACGTCTCCAGAGCATCACGGCGTACCGGGCGTTCTCGTCCGAGCGCGGGAGGAGAACGGCGTCAGGACCTGGGCTCGCCACCGGGCCCGGACCAGGACCAGGGGCCTGGTCCGGGATCGGTCCCGGGTGCCGGTTCGGGGCCGGGGGCCGCAGGGAGAATGGACCTCGGACGCCCCCCCCGAGGGCCTCCGCAGGAACGGCATACGGCTCACGGCTCATGGACGACGGCACACGGCCGGCCACGGAAAGGACCATCACCAGCATGTCGACGCACCACCGGCCCCTGCCGCTGCCGCAGCTGCAGCCGCCGCAGCCGCCGCCGAGAGCCGATGGCCTGCCCTGGACGGCCAGTGACGCGCTGGTGGCCGTCGGGTCGGCCGCCCTGGACCTCCTCGGCTACTCGATCGGCAGCCCGGACGGAAGCCAGCCGATCGCCCTCACGGCGCTGGTCCTGCTCGTACTGGCGGCCATGCCGCTGCTCACCAGGCGCCGCTACCCGCTGGCGTCACTGACGGGTGTGCTGGCCCTCGGCCTGGCCCTGAACCTGAGCGGGCCGGTGCCGCAACACTTCAACTGCACGCTCTGCATCGCGCTGTTCGCGGTCGCCCGCTCGCGCGGCCTCGTGGTGGCGGTACCGGCCGCCCTCGCGGCGGCCGCCGTACCGCTGCTGGGCCGGGGGCATCCGCTGCCGCCTCCGTTCTCGGGAGTGGCGGCCAACGTGCTCGCCGCGGCGCTGGTCATCGCCGCGGCCGAGGCGCTGAAGCGCTGGCAGCACGAGGTGGAGGTCAGGCGCAGGCTGCTGGCCGACCGTGCGGTGGCGCAGGAACGGCGCCGCATCGCACGGGAGTTGCACGACATCGTCGCCCACCACATCACCACCATGCAGCTGATGGCCGGCGGTGCCAGAGCGAACCTCGGGGGTGACACCGAGGTGGTGCGCGACGCCCTGGTCACGCTGGAGGGCTCCGGGCGGATGGCACTGCGCGAGATGCGCCAACTGCTCGACGTGCTGCGGGCCGGCGACGAGGCGGAGGAGTCGCCGTCCGAGCCGCAGCCCGGAGTCGGGCACCTCGGACGGCTCGTCGAGGAGTCCCGCAGGGCCGGCCTTCCCACCGAGTTCGCCGTCCTGGGGGAGGAGCGCCCGCTGCCGCCGAGCACCGGCCTGGCGGTGTTCCGGATCGTCCAGGAGTCCCTCACCAACACCCGCAAGCACGCCGGCCGGGCCCAGGCGCGGGTCCGGCTGACGTACCACCCGGACCGGATCACCGTCGAGGTGTCCGACAACGGCACCGCCGCGCCGGCCGACACCCTGGTGGGCGCCCTGGCGGGAGCGGGCGGTGCGGCCGGACCGAGGGCGGGCCGCACCGGGTACGGTCTGATCGGCATGCGCGAACGCGTCGCGCTGCAGGGCGGCAGCATGGTGGCCGGCGCCGTGGACGGTGGTGGCTTCCGGGTGATGGCCAGCCTGCCGGTGGCGCCGGCCGACGGAGAGGAACGGCTCGGATGACGGGAACCCCGGAGCGGATCAGGGTGCTGATCGCCGACGACCAGCCGCTGGTACGGCGGGGCCTGGCCCTGATCCTGGCACCCCACCCGGCGTTCGAGGTGGTGGCCGAGGCGGACAACGGCCAGCAGGCGGTCGACCTCGCGCACCGGCACCGGCCCCACGTCGTGGTGATGGACATCCGGATGCCGGTTCTCGACGGCGTCCAGGCGACCGAGCGGCTCACGCGGGAACTACCGGCCTGCCGGGTCCTGGCGCTGAGCACCTTCGACATGGACGAGTACGTGGTCGCCGCCCTGCGCGCCGGCGCCTCCGGGTTCCTGCCCAAGGACGTCTCCCCGGAGGAGCTCTCGGCGGCCGTGCGCACCGTGCACACCGGGGAGGCGGCGGTGGCGCCGCGCCTGCTCACCCGGCTGATCTCCACGTACGTCACCGCGCCCCGCCTGCCGCCGGCACCGGTGCCGTTGCCGGCCTCCAGCCTGGGTGAACTGACGCCCCGCGAGATCGAGGTGTGGCACCTGCTGGCCACCGGCCTGGACAACGCCGAGATCGCGTCGGCGATGGGCATCAGCGTCTCCACGGTCAAGAACTACATCACCAGCATCTTCGCCAAACTGAGCGTCCGCGACCGCGCCCAGGCAGTGATCGCGGCCTACGAGTCCGGCCTGGTCGAGGCCCGCCCCGCGAACCCGGCGGGCTGAGGCGGACTGATTCCGGCAGCGGTAGGTACTCCACAGACGGCCTCCCGGCCCCCGTCCACGGGAGCCGCGAGGCCGTCTGCCCGGTGTCCGGCCCCCGCGCGCGGGAGCCGGTCCGAGGGGTGGAGCGGTCAGCGGCAGAGGGCCGCGTCCAGGGCGGCCGCCATGTGTTGCGCGCCGGCCTCGCCCGGGACGGTGGTGACGGTGATGGTGGCGGCGCGGCCGTCGTCGGTGACGCCGCCGCGGGTGCGGTAGCCGGGGGAGGTGCCGCCGTGGCCCCAGGCCAGGCCGCCGCAGGAGAGCGGCCTGCTTTGCAGGCCCAGTCCGTAGCGGATCCCCGGGCCCAGGAGTTCGGCGGGGACGGTGGTGCGCATCTGGGCGAGCTGCGCCGGGGGCAGGAGCCGGCCGCCGAGGAGCGCGGTGAAGAACGCGTTGAGGTCGGTGTTGGTGGAGACGATCGCCCCGGTCGCCCAGGCCATCGAGGAGTCCATGTCGGTGTAGTCGATCGGGGCCGCGTCCGGCGAGCTGCGGAAGTAGCCGTGGGGGTGGGCCTCGTGGATGGTGGTGTCGCCGGGGGTGGGGAAGTAGGTGTGGCGCAGACCGATGCGGTCGATGACGCGTTTGGTGATCTCCTCGCCGACAGGCCGTCCGGTGACCTTCTGGACGAGGAGTCCGGCAACGACGTAGTTGGTGTTGCTGTACTCCCAGCTGGTACCCGCGGGGAAGCTGGCCTTCTGGGCGAGGGCGCCGTCGAGGAGGTCGCGGGGCTCGAAGTAGCGGTACTGGATGGGGGTGAAGTCCGCGAGGGCGGGGGCTTCCATGTAGTCGGGCAGGCCGCTGGTGTGTTGGAGCAGCTGGCGGACGGTGATGTGGCGTCCGTCGATGCCGTCGCCGCGCAGCAGGCCGGGAAGGTAGGTCTCGACGGGCGCGTCGAGGCCGATCTTCCCTTCGGCGACGAGCTGGAGGACGACGGCGGCGGTGAAGGTCTTGGTGTTGCTGCCGGCGCGTATCTGCCCGTCGACGGGGGGCTTGGCCCCGGTGGCGAGGTCGCCGACGCCCGCGGTGTAGGTGCGGGTGCGGCCGTCACGGCCCTTCACGGAGGCCAGCGCGGCGGGCAGGCCGTCGTCCTTGACCAGTGCGTTCAGGCTCTGCTGGACGCTGTCCGGCTTGGCGCCGGCGAACGCCGCGGTCGGTGCCAGCACGCCGGCCGCCACGACGCCGGCGGCCACGGCCGCCGCCACCGCGTGCCTGCCGCGGCGGTTTCGGCGGGCCGGGCTGTGCTGTGTGTGCTCGTTCACGGAGGAACTCCTCTGCTGAAGGGGGATTTGCTGGGGTGTGCGGGTTCCGCGCGCCGAGGCGTGCCGGGGCGTGCCGGGGCGCGCGGAAACCCGTTGGTGGTGCCGGTGCGGATTACGGATTGCGGATTGCGAATGCTCAGGCCGGACCGGGGAGGGCCTGCGGGGTCAGCGGCACAGGGCCGCGTCCACCGTGGCCGTGATGTGCTGATCGGCCTCGTCGCCCGGGATCGCGGTCACCGCGATGCTGGCGGCGCGGCCGTCGTCGGTGACGCCCCCGGTGGTCTTGTAGCCCGGGATGGTCCCGCCGTGGCCCCAGTACTGGCCGCCGCACGACAGCGGACGGCTCATCAGGCCCAGCCCGTAACGGACGCCGGGACTCACCTCGTCGGCGGGGACGGTGGTGCGCATCTGGGCGAGCTGCGCCGGGGGCAGGAGCCGGCCGCCGAGGAGCGCGGTGAAGAACGCGTTGAGGTCGGTGTTGGTGGAGACGACGGCCCCTGCCGCCCAATCCCAGGACGGGTCCAGCTCCGTGTAGTCGCGGAGCGAGCCGTCGGCTTCCCGGTTGTAGCCCTTGGGGTGGGCCTCGCGGATGCCCGTGTCCCCGGGGGTGGGGAAGTAGGTGTGGCGCAGACCGATGCGGTCGACGATGCGCCGGTTGATCTCCTCGCCGAGCGGCCGCCCGGTGACCTTCTGGATGATCAGGCCGGCCAGCAGGTAGTTGGTGTTGCTGTATTCCCAGCGCGTACCCGGGGCGAAGTGGGCCTTCTGGGCCAGAGCCGCGTCGAGGAGCTCGCGCGGTTCGTAGTACCGGTTCGGGCTGGTGAGGATGGAGTCCTTGTCCACGTATTCGGGCAGGCCGCTGGTGTGCTGGAGCAACTGGCGGACGGTGATGTTGCGTCCGTCGATGCCGTCGCCGCGCAGCAGCCCCGGCAGGTAGGTCTCGACGGGCGTGTCGAGGCCGACCCTTCCCTCGGCGACGAGTTGGAGGACGACGACGGCGGTGAAGGGCTTGGTGTTGCTGCCGATCCGCACCTGACCGTCGACGGGGGGCTTGGCCCCGGTGGCGATGTCGCCGACGCCCGCGGTGTAGGTGCGGGTGCGGCCGTCACGGCCCTTCACGGAGGCCAGCGCGGCGGGCATGCCGTCGTCCTTGACCAGTGCGTTCAGGCCCTGTTGGACGCTGTCCGGCTTGCCGCCCGCGAACGCCGCGGTCGGTGCCAGCGCTCCGACCGTCATCACGCCGGCGGCCACGGCGGTCACGACCGCCACCGCCCGGTGCCGGCCGCCCCGGCGGGAGCGCGGGAGGCGGCTGTGCGGTGCATGCTCGTTCACGAAGGGACCCCTCTGATGAATGGCGCCGGTGATTCCCGGCCTTGATCAAGAGGACCATTCAGGGGTAGGGGAGTTCGTCCGTATCCAGCACGAGACCGCACCCGGGAGCTGGCTCCGGGAGCCGCCCCAGCCAGGACCGTGCTCCCGGCGGTGCTCTTGTCGACCTTCCGGTGGAGCGGCTCTTCGAACGGGGGCGTGTTGTACTGCTGCGGTGAGCGCGGGAGGGCAGCTACCGGGTGCTCGGGCCGGGAGGCCGGTGGGGCAGCATGGGTGACGGACCACCGCCGGGATCCGTGGCACCTCCGCGCCTGCGCGGGCGCGCGTCCCCGCCCGAACGGAAGACATCTTCGTGACCGATACCGCCGCCGCCGTCCTCGCCGAGCAGATCCGGGCCCGTCTCGCCGGGTACGAGCGCCGGTTCAGCGCGCTGTCCGAGCAGTACTTCCAGGACCTGGCCGCCGCCTTCGACGCTCCGTCGTTCAGCCGGTTCACCCCGGACTGCCTGGCCCTGCTGCGGGACCTGTCGCTGCGCGGCGGCAAGCGGATACGGGTGGCCCTGCTCTTCGAAGCCGCCCGGCTGGTGACTGCCGAACCCGTGGAGGGGCTGGACGACGCCGCGCTGAGCATCGAACTCCTCCAGACCCACGGGCTGGTCCACGACGACATCATCGACGACAGCCCCACCCGCCGGGGCGGGCCCTCCACCTACTACGCCTACCGGGGGCGCTTCCCCGACCGGCCGCAGACCGCGCTCGGGCTCGCCGTCCTCGCCGGCGACCTCGCACTCGCGCTGTCGCTCCAGGTCCTTCTTGATTCCCGGGCCCCGCTCCCGGTCCGACAGGCCATGGTCGAGGTGCAGACGCGGGCGGCAACGGCCACGTTCGTCGGCCAGATCATCGACCTGGAGCGGGACTTCACCGCGGACCCGGACGAGGAGGTGCTGCACGACGTGGCCGACTACAAGACCGCGCGCTACTCGGTGCTCGCCCCACTCCAGCTGGGACTGCTCGCCGCAGGCGTCCAGCCCGCCGCCCACGACGGGGAACTGCGCCGCTACGCCCGGCTGGTGGGGATCTGCGGGCAGCTGCGCGACGACTACCTGGACCTCTTCGGCGACGCGGGGACGATGGGCAAGCCCACCGGAACGGACATCCGGGAGGGGCGGCGCAACTACACCGTCCGCGCCGTCCTGGCGGCGGCCACCGACTCCGAGCGGACCATGGTGGAGTCCGCACTCGGCGACGGAGCCTGCACCGAGGAGACCATCGCCGCCATCCGCGACCTCGCCCACCGCCACGGCGTCCCGGAGCGGATGCGGGCGGACATGCGGCGCTTCGCCCACGCGGCCGCCACGGAGGCCGCAGCCTGGCGCCCCAGGTGGCGGGAGGAGGCCGTCGCGTTCTTCGAGTACCTGCCGAGGTGGAGCGTCGAGCGAGTCCGGTGAGCTCGGTGAGGGGCGAGCGGGGAATCCCGCCCGCCCCTCACCCCTCCCGGCATGTCACCGCCGGCCGGGGCCGTTCAGGGGGGAGCAACGATAGCGCAGCCCCTGCCCGACGATCCTGAACCGGTCACGGGCCTTCGCCGAGAAGGGATTCGGCAGGTCGTGGATCCTCCGCTCCGACGGCTCCAGGACGGACGTGACCAGGAGAATGCGGTACCGGTTCGCGGCGGCATACCGGTTGGCGGCCCTGATCTCGGAAACCCCCAGCTCGAACTCGGTGAGCTCCGAAGCCGGTTGGGTGAGCGACTTCACCTCGTAGAAGATCGTCCTCGGCCCACGGCGGACCTCGAAATCGTAGCCGTGGCCGTCGGCCGCGTCCTGGTCATCGTGCAGGACGGCCGCGTAACCGGACCTCCAGTACACCTCCGGGTACCTCCGCTCCAGCCAGGCCCGTGCCGTCACCTCGCCGACCAGCCCGATCGCGGCCCGCTCCTCCTCGGTCGCGCCGGCCATCCGGGCCACCACCGTTCGGCCGCCGACCGCTCCTCGGGATCCTCGCTGTTCCTGCCGGGTCATCGCGCCGAGCGTCACCTTGCCGGACTGCGACAGGAACGCTTCGTCGACCGATCGGCCGGCCAGTTCGGCGATCGCCGCGTACTGGTCGATGCCGACCCGCAGTTCGGTGTGACCCACCGTGATGGTCGGCCGGGTCACCGAGCCGCCACCGGCCGATCGAGTGCGTTTCGTGGTGGCTCGGGAAACGTCCGCAGGACTGAGCCCGAGCGTCGACAGGTCGGTGGACAGCGGCATGCCGGTCGGAAGTCCGAGGCTGCTCCCGACCACCTGGAGCAGCTGCTCCCGGCCGAGCCGGACGAGATCGCAGAGCCCCGATCGTTCCAGACCCCGATTGGCCTCCAAACCGGGCGTGCTGTTCCAGGCCGGGGGCTGAGCGGTGGCGTGGCGGAGGCACCAGGCGGCCACCAGCGGAGCCAGCTCCTCCACCATGCGGTCGAGCCGGGCGAAGTTGTCGGAGCGGAGCCCGTCCACCGGGTCGAGGCCGCAGCTGCGGTCCAGGTCGTCGTCGGCGCCGTGTGAACGAAGCCAGTCGGCGACCCTGGCCCGCAGCGCGTGCTCCGGCGGAGAGGCGAACCGTGTCAGCCAGGCGGGGTCGGGAGCGAGGTCGTCGAGTCGCCGGGCCGCCACGTACTCCGGTACGTCCTCGCCACGGGCCGCCGAAGGCGCGTACCGCTCACGCAACCTGTCCCTGATGGCGGCGGCGTTCCCCTGGACGAATGCCTCGAAGGCCTCGGTGTGGGCCTCCGGGTGGCGGAGCGGGGCGTACGGCGGGCCGAGGGCCACGAGCGCCGCGTTGAACTGCTGGAACTCAAGGTGCAGGGCGTCCCGCAGGTCGGCCGGGTTCGGGTGGCTGCGGGCCAGCCCGAGCAGCTCCGCGGCGGCCAGCGGGAGGACGTCCTGGTAGCGGTCGAGCGCTTCGACGAGTGCTTCCTCCGAGGTGGCACGGCCGAGTACCTCCTCGATCTCCCGGGTCCGGTCACCGCCGGCCAGGCAGACCAGGACGGGCCGCAGCCGGCGGACCGCGACCAGCACCTCACCGGTCAGACTCCGGCGCAGCTCCGCGATCCTGGCCTCGGTGGTGCCGAAGGCGAGGGCGAGGGCCAGATCGTCGAGCTCCGCCGGAGGCTCGTCGCCGACGTGCTGCTTGAGCTTGACGAGGGCCAGTTCGAGCGCGTCGTGGAGCGAGGGCTGGCGCAGGAGCTGGGAGATCGCCGACGCACAGGACGTGATCTCCTCCCAGGCATCGCGGCAGTCCCAGACGACGATGGTCGGGTGCCCGAGGTCGCTCAGCGGAAGACTCCGGGTGGTCTGCGGAGGTTTGGCCTTCGTTCCCGCCACCACGACCGCGACCTCGTCCTCGCGGACGAGCCGGATGGTGCGGAATTCGTCGAGCAGCGCGTGCACGCGCTGCTCGCTGTGCCGGTGGCGGGCACCGGACTTCAGCTCCAGGGCCAGCCCGACCACCGTGACCAGCCACTCCCTGCCGTCCACCAGGAGCTCGGCGGCGTCCTGGGCCGTGATGAGCTCGCCGTCCGGCCGCTGGAGTTCGACGTGGGTGGCGGACAGCCGGGCCACCGGCACACCGTTGGCCTCCAGGAACGTGGCGACCTCCGTGCCCGAGCCCGCGGCCGTGACCAGGAGCGGCTGCTCCACCAACTCGATCAGCGACTCCTTCAGCGGGGCCGTCTCGTCGGCAACGTGGACCTCGACGGTCGAGGGGGTGAGCGGGGTGAGGACCGGTCCGGTCTCCACGGCCAGCTGGACGGGTTCCCCGGCGGCCCACGGCCACCGACGCTGCTTGGCCGCGAGCGCGAGCACCCGCCCGTACTGCTTCTTGAACGCGACGCTCAGGTGGTCCGGCACGTGGTTCAGGGCCAGGGCCGAACCGAGGTCCTTGACGGCCGGGGCGGCAAAGCCCTGCTCGTCCCAGATCCGGAGTCCCGCCCGGCGCAGGCGGGGCACCACCGCGCGGTCGGCCAGGAGCTTGCGGATGTCCGGGGAGATCGACGGTACGAACGCGGGCAGATCCCGGTCCTCCGAGAACCACGCCTGACCAGGTGCCACGAAGCGCAGGCCGTCCCCTTCCGGGTCCTGCACCGGCAGCCACGGCAGGTGACGCAGGGCGGAGGCGAGCGGAGTGGGCCAGACATGCACGTCCTGGTTGGTGGGCCTCGGCCGGTACACGGTGGTGGAGAAGTCGCTCTTGCTCCAGGAGCGCAGGCCGAGCAGGAGGAGAGCGGCGAACTCCTGCCGCGCGGCGGGCTTCAGCCCCGTGACCTCGGCGGCCCCGGGAAGGTGGACCGGCAGCGTATTGAACCGGTACGAAGTCCACGGGTGCGCACCCTCCGCCCATCCGGCCTGCCGGACGTCCGCGGCCCAGGCGTCGCCCAGGGCGGTTCCGAGCCCGAACCTGGCGGCGAGCCCGCGCGGCTGGAGTTCCCGGCCGTTGCGTGCGTCGATGCGGCGAGCGACGGGTGTGAGCAGCAGGCCGTCCTGGACGCCGATCGCTCGGAGGAACTCGCCGTAGCCGTCGAGTGCGTGGACCTCCTCGGGCCAGGCCGCCGGTGCGGCGATCCACTGGTCCCGCTGTTCCGCGAGTGCCGGCACGTCGGCCCCGCCGGCGGCCAGGAAGCGCGCGAACCGTGTCGCGCCCTCGGTGCCCCACGCGGGGGAGAAGAGGCACTCCGTGGCCTTGGCCCAGCTTCCGTCGACGCGCGGTACGAGGAGTCCGACCTCGCGCAGCCGGGTGCGCTGGGTCTCGCTGAGGACGGGGAACTGGCGGTGGACGAAGACCAGGGCGTCGCGGCGCAGAGCGTCGGACTCGGTCGCGGCCAGGAGGCCGCGCAGGTCGGTCAGCACCTGATCGATGTCGAAGGTGTGGACCAGCTGGTGCTGTTCGAGGAAGTGGCGTCCCGCTCGGCTCCAGGCGATTCCGGGGTGGGTGAAGGCCATGCGGCGCCGTAGTGCCTTCAGATCCGAGGGGACCCGGGTGTTCTTGTCCTTGCCCGCCTCCTTGCCCGCCGCCGGCGGTGAGAAGAAGACGGTCCGCTCGGGTCCGCCGTGCTGCGGGGCCGCTCCGAGTGCGGGCTGCAGGCCGCCGTTCTGGTCGAGGATGATCCTCTTCCCGCGCAGGGTGTCCGAGCGGTGGATGAACGCGTGGGCCAGGTCGTCGTAGAAGTCGGTCCACGTCCCGGCTGTCGCGTCGACGCGGTCGTCGGCGAGCTCCTCGGCGATGGCCTGGACCCAGCCGGCCGCGGCCGCCTGCGGGGTGTCCATGAGCGTTCCGAGCAGGTCCCGGTGGAGTTGCTTGAGTCGACCGCGGCGGGCCCCGGTGACGCGAGGATCGAGCATGGGGCCACCGACCCGGCTGAGCCGTTCGGAGGTGATGACTCGCCAGGCCCGTTCCTCCTCGGGCCAGGTGTACGAATTCCGGAGACTGTCCCAGGAAGTGCCCACCAGCGGCACGACCGGCTGGTCGGCGAGGCGGCCCGCGAAGGCCCGGTCGATGCGGTCCTTCGGCTTCCAGCACACCAGGTCGAGCACCAGCTCCCGCGCGCGCTCGTGCGGCGCCTCGGTGCGGAGCCGCTCGGAGAGCGCTGCCGCCAGGTCGGCCACCTGGTCGAGCAGGAAGTCGTTCAGAGCGATGGTCTGGCTGATGTCGAGACGCGCCAGCTTGGTGAAGAACGGCGCGTGCACGTGGCCGCAGAACGGTGACCTGCTCGTTTCGGCCATCGGCAGGTAGGTGTACATCCGGCCGTGCTGCAGGTCCTCGTCCAGCCGGAGCGCGAGGCCGACCCAGGCTTCGCCCTCCCAGGTGTTCCAGCGTCCGTCGATCTGGTGGGCCTGGACGCTCCGTTCGATCGCCTCGCGGAACGCCTCGGCCGGGACGGCGCGCCGCGCCAGCAGGTAGCGGCCGGCCTCGGCCAGGTCGATTTCGACCGCCCAGTCCTCCGGCCGGGCGCTGACCAGCTCCGACTGCCGCGCGGAGCGGGTGAGGCACCGGCGCGTCGACGGCTCCTCGTCGCTGTGGACCTCCACGGCGAGTTCGGTGATGCGATCCAGGAACAGCAGAAGCGGCGCCTCCCCGGCCGTGATGCGCTCAAGCTGGCTCTGCGCGGCGTCCGCCGCGGCCGGGTTCCGGAGCGGGAGCCGCACCACCGTCGAGAAGCCTTCGAAGGCGAGCTCCTTGAGGACCGGATCGGTGACGTCGGCGGGTACCGGCAGGGCGAGGGGGGAGACCTTCGCGATCACCTCCTCGGCCCGCCCGTCGTCGACCAGCGCCCGGACGTCCGCGGGTGTGGCGAACCGGAAGCAGTAGCCGTCGAACGTCGACGAGGAGGGGCCGTGCTTCGAGTAGATCTCGGGCCAGTCGGTCAGCTGCAGCACGCTGCGGAAGCCGATCCCCTTGTTGCCGATGCCTTCCCCGGCGCCCTTGTCGGAGAGCGCGAACTCCGTGATCGCGTGGAAGTTGCGTTCGGTGAAGCCCGCGCCCTCGTTGGCGACGTAGAGGACTCCGGCCGCACTGCGGAGGTCGAGCCGGACGAGGACCCGGCCGGGCTCCTGGGCGTGCAGGGCGTCATGCCCGTTCTGGACCAGTTCGAGGACGGCGCGGCCCTCGTACTCCTGGGCGGTGTCCTCGGTGATCGACTTGAGGCTCTCGGCGAACCGCCAGTCGTCTCCCGCCTGCTCGAACAGCTCGATCCGCCTCAGCGTACGGGCCGTTACGGCGTCGTCGCTTCCTGCCGGGTCCGTGGGGTGGTGCACGTGGTCCTCGCTCCTGACGTGATGGGGCGTGATGGGGCGTGATGAGGGGAGGCACCGACGCCTCGCCGCCGAGAAGCGTTCACCAGCCGCCGAGCGCCCGCCGACCAGCCGCTGCTGTTTCCGGCCGAACGGCCCGGCGTGCGAAGCAACAGGTCAGTCCAGCAGTTTGACGTATAAGCGCACCCCGTGGGCCGCAAGACCGCACGCCGGAGGAGCACCCGGATGGCCGAAAGTAGACCTGCATCCCGCCCGCCGTGTCAGACCACGGTGATAGCGCGCCCGAGCAGCCGGGAGCCACGTACCGAGCCCGCACGAGGTGGCCAGACCCGCTGCGGCGAGTCCGCAGGACTCGGTCTGTGCCCGTGTGTTACTGGGTACGGAGGGGATCGACGGGGGAGTGGATCGCGAGTGGCGAGAGGTCGGAGCTGGGGCGTGAGTGGTGACCTGCGGTATGACGATCTGGTGCGGCCGCTGCCGGAGTTGCTGAAGAGGCACGCCGAACGGTCGGCGGAGCGGGTGGCGTTCCACGACTTCTCGCGCGGTGTCAGCTACGCCGAGTTGGAGCGGCGGACCGGGCGGTTGGCCGGGTCGCTCGTGCGGGCGGGGGTCCGGCGCGGCGATCGGGTGGCGCTCTGCCTGGGCAACTGCGTGGAGCTGGTGGAGGGTTGCCTCGCGGTGCTGCGGGCGGGGGCGGTCGGCGTCCTGCTCAACCCCCGCTCCTCCGACGACGAACTCGACTACTACCTGCGGGACAGCGGCGCCTCGGCCATCATCACCGACCCCGCGCATCTCACGCAGCTCCACCGCCTCGGCCCCGCGTACCGCGGCCTGCACACCGTGCTCACCGGGGCGGGTCCGATCCCCTCGAACGCCCCCGACGGCACCGTCCTCTTCGAGGCTGCGGCCTCGACCGGGGACGGGCCCGCGGCCCCCGACGACCTGGGGCTCGACGATCCGGCCTGGCTGCTCTACACCTCCGGGACCACCCACCGCCCCAAGGGCGTGCTCTCCACACAGCGCAGCGCACTGTGGTCGGTGGCGGCCTGCTACGCGCCGCTCTTCGGGCTCTCCTCCGAGGACCGGCTGCTGTGGCCGCTGCCGCTGTTCCACAGCTTCGGGCACTCCCTCGCGATCCTGGGCACCACGGCCGTCGGCGCGAGCACCGCGATCGCCGGTGAACTGCCGACGTCCGGCGACCTGCTGACGCCCGGCAACCTGTGGCGCACGCTGCGCACCCCGAGCGCAGCCCTCGGCGGGCCGTTCACCGTCCTGGCCGGCGTCCCCACGACGTACCACCGATTGATGTCCTCGGCGAAGGACACCCCGCTCCCCGCGCCGGGGCCCGGGCTGCGGCTCTGCGTCACGGCGGGCGCGCCGTGCCCGCCCGAGCTGCGCGGGGCGGTGGAGGAGACGCTCGGCGCGCCGCTGCTCGACGTCTACGGCAGTACCGAGACGTGCGGCGCGATCGCGGTGGCCCGCCCGAACGGCCCCCGGGTCGACGGGTCCTGCGGACTGCCGGTACCCGGCGTCGAGGTCCGCGTCGTCGATCCGGACAGCGGCGTCGACGTCCTCGCGGGCGGCGAGGGCGAGATCTGGGTCAGCGGTCCGAATCTCATGACGGGCTACCACGACCAGCCGGAAGCGACGGCCGCCGCGCTGCGCGAGGGCTGGTACCGGACCGGGGACCTCGGCCGGCGCGCCGAACACGGCCACCTCGTCCTCACCGGCCGGGTCAGCGAACTGATCATCCGGGGCGGCGAGAACATCCACCCCACGGAGGTCGAGCACGTTCTGCGGGGTTGTCCCGGGGTGCGGGACGCCGTGGTCCTCGGCCTGCCGCACGCCGTCCTCGGGGAGGTCCCAGTCGCCTTCGTGGTGGCCGGCCCGGAGGGCCTGGACCCGCGGCTGGTGCTCGACGTCTGCCGCTCGCAGCTCGCGGAGCACAAGGTCCCCGTCGAGGTCCGCGAGATCGCGGCCGTCCCGCGCACGCCGTCGGGCAAGATCGTCCGCCATGCGGTGCTCAGCGACCCGGCTGCGGCGCCGGCCCCGGCCCCGGCCGGGGGCTCCCTGGACCGCGGGCTGCTGTCGCTGCCCCGGGAGGAGCAGGAACGCGCGCTGTGCGAGAGGGTGTGCGCCGAGACGGCCCGGGTCCGCGGACGCGCGCCGGCGAGCGGGCCCGACGCGGGCGGTTCGTTCGCTGACCGCTCGTTCACGGACGTCTCGTTCGCGGACAGTTCCTTCGCGGACCTCGGGCTGACCTCGCTCGGCGCCATCGAGCTGATCGACCGGCTCGCGGCGTCGACCGGGCTGAGCCTGCCGACGACGCTGGTCTTCGACCACCCCACCCCGGCCGCCGTCGCCCGCCACCTGCACACCGAACTGTTCGCCGCCGAGCCCGCCGTACCCGCCGTACACACGACCGCCCCCGCACCGCGGACCGCCGAGCCGGAGGAGCCGTACGACCGGGACCCGGTGGTGATCGTCGCCATGGCCTGCCGCTACCCCGGTGGCGTGGAATCCCCCGAAGGGCTCTGGGAGTTGGTGTCGCAGGGCACGGACGCGATCTCGGACCTGCCGACCGACCGCGGCTGGGACCTCGCCGCCCTCTACGACCCCGACCCGGACCGGATCGGCACCTGCTACACCCGCAGCGGCGGATTCCTGCACAGCGCCGCGGAGTTCGACGCGGGCCTGTTCGGCATCTCGCCGCGCGAGGCGCTCGCCATGGACCCGCAGCAGCGGCTGCTGCTGGAGGTCACCTGGGAGGCGTGGGAGCGGGCCGGGATCGACCCGGCGTCCGTCCGGGACAGCGACACGGGCGTCTTCCTCGGGGTGATGTACGGCGATTACGCCTCCCGCTTCACCGAGCACGAACTGGAGGCCCACCTCGCCCTGGGCTCGGCCGGCAGCGTGGCCTCCGGCCGGCTCTCCTACGTGTTCGGCCTGCGCGGGCCCGCGATCACCGTCGACACGGCGTGCTCGTCCTCGCTGGTCGCCGTGCACCAGGCGGCCCAGGCGCTGCGCTCGGGCGCGTGCTCGCTGGCGCTGGCCGGCGGCGTCACGGTGATGGCGACGCCCAACCCGCTGGTCGCGTTCAGCCGCCAGCGCGCCCTCGCGCCCGACGGCCGGTGCAAGTCCTTCTCGGCCACGGCGGACGGCACCGCCTGGGCCGAGGGCGCCGGGGTGCTGCTGCTGGAGAGGCTGTCCGACGCGCGCCGCAACGGACACCCGGTGCTGGCGGTGGTGCGCGGCAGCGCCGTCAACTCCGACGGCGCGTCCAACGGCCTGACCGCGCCCAACGGCCGCGCCCAGCAGCGCCTGATCCAGCTGGCGCTGGCCGACGCCGGGCTGCGCGCGCACGAGGTGGACGCCGTGGAGGCGCACGGGACGGGCACCGCGCTCGGTGATCCCGTCGAGGCGCGGGCGCTGCTCGCCGGCTACGGCCGGGGCCGGGGGCCGGAAGGCCCTCCGCTGTGGTTGGGCAGCGTCAAGTCCAACCTCGGACACACCCAGGCCGCCGCCGGAGTCGCCGGGATCATCAAGATGGCCCAGGCCATGCGGCACGGCGAGTTGCCCAGGACCCTGCACGTGGCAGCCCCCACCCCGCACGTCGACTGGTCGGCGGGCCGGGTCGAGCTGCTGACCGCCGCCCGGCCGTGGCCCGCGCCCGCCGGCCGACCGCGCCGGGCCGGCGTATCGGCCTTCGGCATCGGCGGCACCAACGCGCACGTGATCATCGAGGAGCCAGCCGCCGCCGACCGCGCCCCGCTGCAGGAACCCGCGCGGCCCCAGGGGCTGGCGGTGCCGTGGCTGGTCGGCGGGGCCGACGAGGCGGCCCTGCGGGCCCAAGCGCGGCGGCTGGCCGACCACGTCGCCGCCCGGCCGCGCCTCTCGTCGGCGGACGTGGGCTTCTCGCTGGCGGTGTCGCGGTCGGCGCTCACGCACCGGGCGATGGTGCCGGCTGCGGACCGCGAGCGCATGCTGGCCGGACTCCGGGCGGTCGCCGACGGCACGCCCGCCGACGGCACGTCCGGCGCCGGGGCGTTGACGCGCCTGGCCGACCCGCGCACCCGCACCGCCTTCCTGTTCACCGGGCAGGGCGCGCAGCGCACGCGGATGGGCGAGGAGCTACGGGAGGCGTTCCCCGCGTTCGCCGAGGCCTTCGACGAGGTCTGCCACGCGCTGGACGGCGAACTCGACCGGCCGCTGCGCACGGTGATCCGCGCCGAGCCGGGCTCGCCGGACGCCCTGCTCGACCGCACGGACTTCACACAGGCCGCCCTGTTCGCCTACGAGGTGGCGCTCTTCCGGCTGGTGGAGTCCTGGGGCATGCGGGCCGACTTCCTGGCCGGGCACTCCGTGGGCGAGTTGGCGGCCGCGCACGTAGCCGGCGTGCTGGACCTCGCCGACGCCGTGCGGCTGGTCGCGGCGCGCGGGCGACTGATGCGGGCGCTGCCCGACGGCGGGGCGATGGTGGCCCTCGACGCGGCGGAGCACGAGGTCCTGCCCGAACTCGCGGACGTGGCCGACCGCGTGGCGATCGCCGCCGTCAACGGACCGCGTGCGGTGGTGGTCTCCGGCGCGCGCGACGCGGTGCTCGCCGTCGCGGCGCGGTTCGAGGCCCGCGGCCGCCGCAGCACGCGGCTCAAGGTCGGCCACGGCTTCCACTCGCCGCTGGTGGACCCGGTGCTCGACGAGTTCCGCCGCGTCGCCGAGACGCTGGAGTTCCGGCCGCCGCGGATCCCGGTGGTCTCCACCGTGACGGGGTCTCGGGCGGCGCCGGAGGAACTGGGCTCCGCGGACTACTGGGTGCGGCACGCGCGGCTTCCCGTGCGGTTCGCCGAGGCCGTGGAGTGGCTGGGCGCCAACGGCGTCGGGGGCTTCCTGGAACTCGGCCCGCAGCCCGTGCTCACCGCGTACGCGCAGGAGTGCCCGGCCGTCCAGGACGGCGGCCCGGAGTTCCAGGACGGCGGCGGCCCGGTGTTCGCCTTCGCGGCCCGTGACGGCGAGCGGGAGCCGGACACGCTGCTGGCGGCCGTGGCCCGGCTCCACGTGCGCGGCGTCGGCGTCGACTGGCCCGCGGTGTTCGCGGAGCGCGGGCTGCGGCGCGGGCTGCGGCGGGTGGAACTGCCGACCTACGCCTTCCAGCGCCGGAGGTACTGGCTGGACCCACCGCGCCCGGCCGGGGCGGGTCCAGCCAGTACCTTCGGCGAGCATCCGCTGCTCGGCCCGCCGTTCGAGGTGCCAGGCACCGGGCACACGGTGCTCTCCGGCCTGCTGTCGGCGGGCGCCCAGCCGTGGCTCGCCGACCACGTCGTCGGCGGGGCGCCGCTCGTGCCGGGGACGGCGTTCGTCGAGATGGCCGTGCGCGCGGGCGACGCGGCCGGCTGCGGCACGCTGGAGGAGCTCGTGATCCTGCGGCCGCTCGCGCTGCCCGCTGCGGGGGTACGGGTCCAGGTCGTGGTGGGGGCGGTGGACGACTCCGGTCGGCGGTCCGTCGAGATCCACGTGCGACCGGTGGAGGCCGCCGAGGCCGCCGATCCCGCCGAGCCCGCCTGGACGCCGCACGCCACCGGCCTGCTCGCCCGCACGCCCGAGCCGGGCACGGCACCGGAGGGGCCCGGCCTGACGCAGTGGCCGCCGCCCGGCGCCGCGGAGATCGATCCCGCCGGCGCCTACGAAGCCGCGGCGGGGCGCGGTCTGGCCTACGGGCCCGCGTTCCGCGGCGTGCGCGCACTGTGGCGGCGGGGTACGGAGGTGTTCGCGGAGGTCAGGTTGCCCGAGCCGTGGACGGCCGAGGCGGACCGGTACGGCATCCACCCCGCGCTCCTGGACGCCGCCGCGCACGCCTCGATGCTCGCCGCGCACGCCCCGGGAACCGACCCGGACGGGGGCGCGGACGCGGGCGCGGGCGGCGCCCGGGTGCCGTTCCAATGGAGCGGCGTGTGCCTGCACGCCGCCGAGGCGTCGACGGTGCGGGTGCGGATCGCGCCGGTCGGCGAGGCAGACCCCGCCTCGGAAGGCGGCGCGCTCTCGATCATGCTCACCGACCCGGCGGGCCGCCTGGTGGCCCGCGTCAACTCCCTCTCCACCAGGGAGCTTCCGGCCGGACACCGCGACCCCGGGCCGGACATCGCCCAGCGCGCCCTGCTGCGCCCCGACTGGGTCCCCGTCGGACTGCCCGGCGGGGCACCGCAGTCGGCGGGCTGGACGGTCCTCGGGCCGGACCAGCTGAACCTCGGAGCCTTCGTCCCCCTCGCCGGCCCGACCTCACCCACGAACGGCCCGACCTCATCCACAGCGGGCGCGGACGCCGCCGCCCCGCCCCGCCACCTGGCGGTCACCGCCGTCGGATCGGAATCGGAAACGGACCGCGACCCGCTGGCCGACGTCCACCTGCTGACCACGCGGGTGCTCAAGGCCCTACAGGACTGGCAGGACGATCCGGCCACCGCGGGCTCGCAGCTCGTGGTGGTGACGCGGAACGCCACCGCACCCACGCCGGACCTGGCGGGAGCAGCGGTCTGGGGGCTGGTGCGTACGGCGCAGTCGGAGCTGCCGGGGTGCGTGGTCCTGATCGACGTGGACGAGGACCCCGCCTCCCTGCGCCTGCTGCCCGCGGCGGCCGCCAGCGGCGAGCCCCAACTCTCCCTGCGCGCCGGGCGGGCGACGGTGCCACGGCTGGTCGGCGACCCGGCGGCGGTGCCACGGCTGGTCGGCGCCCCGGCGGCGGTCCACCTGCCCGAGCCCTGGCCGGCCGAGAGTGCCCAGCCCCGCCGCTCCGGAGCCTTCGACCCGGACGGCACGGTGCTGATCACCGGCGGCACCGGAGCACTGGGCGCGGACCTGGCCGGGCACCTGGTCGACGCGTACGGGGTCCGCCACCTGCTGCTGACCGGGCGGCGCGGCCCGCACGCACCGGGCGCCGACGCCCTGCGCGCGAGTCTGGCGGAGCGGGGCGTGCAGGTCAGGATCGTCGCGTGCGACGCGGCCGACCGGGCCCGGCTCGCCGAGCTGATCGAGCAGTGCGACCCCCCGCTGACCGCCGTCGTGCACGCCGCCGGGGTCCTCGACGACGGAGCGCTGGCCGCGCTGTCCCCGGAGCGGCTGGCGGCGGTCCTGCGGCCGAAGGCGGACGCGGCCTGGTACCTGCACGAGTTGACCCGCGACCGGGGCCTGTCGGCCTTCGTCCTGTTCTCCTCGATCTCGGGCGTGCTGGGCCGGGCGGGCCAGGGCAACTACGCCGCGGCGAACTCGTTCCTGGACGCGCTCGCCCAGCACCGGGCCGCGGCCGGCCTGCCCGCCGTCTCGCTGGCGTGGGGCATGTGGGGCCACGACGCGGGCATGGCAGCCCAGTTGACCGAGGGCGCGGGGCACCCGAGGCCCGACGACGTGGTCCGGGCGTTCACCCCCGCCCAAGGACTGACCCTGTTCGACGCGGCACTGCGGACGGGAGCCCCCGTACTCGCGCCGGTCCTGCTCGACCGGGCCGCGCTGCGCACCGCCGCAGGGCAACTACCGGCGCCGCTGCGCGACCTGGCGCGCCACGGTCGGCCCGCCGCCGAAGTGCAGAGCGGTGAGACCGAACCGCCGCCGGGCGGCCGGGAGGGCTCGGAGCCCGGGGCGTGGCGCACGCTGCTGGCCGGGCTGCCCGCCGAGGAGCGCGGGGCCGCGCTCACGGAACTGCTGCGCGGCGACGTGGCCGCGGTGCTCGGCTACTCCGGCGCGCAGGACCTGCCCGCCGGCAGGACCCTGGCCGAGCTCGGCTTCGACTCCCTGACGGCCGTCCAGTTCCGCAGCCGACTGAGTACGGCCCTGCGCCTGCGGCTGCCCGCGGCCGTCGTGTTCGAGCACCCGGCGATCGAGGACCTCGCCCGTCACGTACTCGACCTGCTCGACGACCTGCCCGACAACCTGCTCGACGACCTGCCCGACGGCACACCGCGTGAGCGCCCCGGCCTCCGGCCCACACCACCCACCGGCCGGCCCGCGCAGACGCTCGCGGCGCTGTACCGCGCGCTCTGCGAGCAGGGCCGGCCGGCGGCCGCGATGCACCTGGTGGTCGCGGCTTCCTCGGCCGCCGCGACGTTCGGCGCCGACGACGCCGCGGAGCACGCCGTGCCGCCGCTGCGCCGGGCCCGGGGCCGCGCCGGCTCCCCGGTCGTGGTCTTCTTCCCCGACCACCGTCCGTTCCCCGCACTGCCGGGAGGCGGGTTCGCGGCCCTGCACGCCTGCTTCGAGGGCGAGTTGGAGGTCCTGGAGTTCCCACACCCGGGCATCGGCGCGGGGTACGCCGTTCCGGCCGACCGGGAGACGCTCGCCCGCCTCCACGCCGAGACGGTGCTGCGGCACGTCGGCAACCGGCCCGTCGTCCTGGTCGGTGCTTCCGCCGGGGGCGCCGTCGCGCACGGCGTGACCCGACGCCTCGAACTCGGGGGATCCGCTCCCCTGGGGCAAGTGCTGATCGACACGTATCTCGTCCACCAGGGCAACCACTCCACGGACTGGCTGACCGCCCTGGCCGCCCCACCGGCCCCGTACCTCGCCGCGGACGTGAGCGCGGACGTGAGCGCGGACGTGAGCGCGGACGTGAGCGCGGACGGGTCCACCGGCGACGAGGACGCCGCCGTCGCGGCCATGGGCGCCTACACCGGGCTCTTCCTGGACTGGCGCCCGGAGCCCGTGAACACCCCGACCCTCCTCATCGGCGCCGCGCGCCCGACCCCACTGATGGCGACGCGCGCGGACGGCGACTCCTGGCGCACGTCCTGGCCGCTGCCACACGAGCGCGTCGAGGTGCCCGGCAACCACCTCTCCCTGGCACGGGAGGACGCCGCCACCACGGCAGCCGCGATCCGCACCTGGATCGACTCCCTCACCCACCCCGGCACTCCGCCGGAGGCCACCACCCGGTAGAGACAGTCAGGGCCGTCCGCGCGCCGTTCCTTGTCCAACGCCACACGTGCCAGACGAAGCTGGTGGCCGGTCTCCTCCTGCGCCCCGTCCTGCGACCAGGTCCGTGACGGTGACGCCCGTCTGCCAACAGGTCATCAGTGATCCATCAGGGAACTGTCAGGAACCCGGGGCGCGGCGTTCGGGCCGACCTAGCATCCGAGCATCGTCTCTTCCCCACGGACGATCTTCACCACTCTCAGTGATCGAGGTACTTCGGCATGCGCGGTCTCTCCCGCCGGTCCCACACGCTCGCCCAACGCGCCGTCGCGGGCGTCCTGCTGTCGGGTCTGGCCGTTGCCGGCCTGATGGTCTCGCCGCAGCGGGCCGCCGCAGCCGACTGCGACGGCCAGAGCAGCGTGGGCGGCGGCAACTGCACCACGGCCCTGATCAACTCCATCGGTGCCATGATCGGCGGCTTCCGCAGCGCGGCCCTCCAGGCGCAGGCCGACAACGCCGCGTTCACCCAGGGCATGGCCAGCCAACTGAGTGCCGCGGCTCCCGGCTACAACGTCATGGTGTTCAAGTACGACGGCACCGACCTCTACGACACCATCTGGTTCCGCAACGTGTACGAGGCGAACATGAACGGGGTGCTGGTCGACACCACCGTCAAGCTGCAGCACCACGACTCGCAGGGCGGGCCGGCCGGCTACGACGACTTCCGCATCTGGGTCTTCGCGGGTGACTCGACCTTCACCAACAAGGGCGACGGCGGGTACGGGAACTGGGCCTTCGTCGGCTCCGACTCCGACCGGACCGTGAGCACCACCAGGTCGTGTGTGCTGATCCGCTGCGTCGACAGCAAGCGGATCATCCACTTCCCCGCCCGCGACATCACGGTCCCGGGCGTCCCCAAGAGTGGTGGCACCCCGATCACCGACACCCCGGGCACCCCCGGCATCCCCGCGCACGATGACGGCGATGACGGTGATGACGGCAACGACGACGGCAACGACGGCAACGACGACGGCGGCGACACCAGCACCACCCCGGCCATCCCCGCGCACCACGGCGGCGGCAAGGGCGGGGGCGGCAAGGGCGGCAGCGGTGGTGGTGCCGGCATCGCCGGGCTGCACCACCCCAAGGTGAAGAACGGCCGGGGTCTGGTGGTCACGGGGTCCTCGATCCTGGCCGCCGCCAGCGGCGCCAAGAACTCCGCCTGGCAGTTCACCTCCCTGGGCAACGGCCGGTACAAGATCACCAGCGCCGTCTCCGGGCTCGCGCTGACCGAGAACACCAAGACCTTCTTCGCCGAGGCCAAGCCGTGGACCGGCGCCGACGCGCAGAAGTGGCAGCTCGTCAGCGCGGGCGGCGGCCAGTACCAGATCCGGATCACCGACCAGGACTGCCTGACCTACGACGAGGACGCCAAGGCGCTCGGCGTCTGGACCTGCAACAACGCCTGGAACCAGCAGTGGAAGCTCCAGTAGCGGTCACCCGCGCACGCTGACCCGACGCACCCCGACCCGGCACCCGCCCGGGTCGGGGTGAGGCCGTATTCGAACAGTGCCTGGTGGCCGCCGATTCCAGCCTCCGATCACGCGGTGGTGTGGCCGGTGATCAGTTCCAGCAGGCGGTACACGGCCTCGTCCACTCCCGGGCGGTGTACGGCGACCACGGTGGTCTCCAGGTGGGGCGACTCTCCCCGCAGCGGGACCTAGGCGACTCCGCGCTCGTGACGGACTGGGCGATACGCGGACAGCCCTACGGCTGCCGGGCGTTCGTCGTCCTGCTGGTGTTCGGCATGGTCTTCGGTCTGACGGTCGTCGTCGCCGAATCCGTGATCAAGATTGGAGCAGCAGGTCGTTGACCCGGTACCTCGACCTGCTCCGCGACCGATAGGGCCCCGATTCTGCGGGCGGCTGCGCGCGAAGGCGCCGGGCTGGCAGGATCGCCCGCATGAGGATTCTCGTGCTGGGCGGTGGCTGGTTCCTGGGCCGGGCGGTCGTGAGTGGCGCGCTGGAACGAGGTTGGGAGGTGACCACGTTCACGCGCGGCCTGTCCGGTGTCCCGTTGCCCGGAGCGGTCGCGGTGCACGGCGACCGGGAGCGGCCGGAGGACATGACGCGATTGGCCGAGCACGGACCGTGGGACGCCGTGATCGACACCTCCGCCTCCGAGCTGTCGCCCCGCGCCGTGCTGGGTGGCACCCGGGCCCTGGAGCCGGTCGTCAGCCGGTACGTCTACGTCTCCACGGTGTCCGTCTACGAGGGCTGGCCCATCGAGCCTCTGACCGTGGACTCGCCCGTGCTGGATGCCCCGGCCGACGCCGGACCGGAGTACGGGCAGCTCCCAGAGGGGTGGACAGGCCCAGACACGTACTACGGACGGCAGAAGGCCGGCGCCGAGCGGGCAGCGACCGAAGCATTCGGCCTCACCCGTACGAGTCTGCTCAGGCCGGGCGTCATCCTCGGGCCCGGCGAGTACGTCGGCAGGCTGCCGTGGTGGCTGCGCAGGGCTGAGCGAGGAGGCCGCATCCTCGCGCCGGGCGATCCGGCGAAGTCGATCCAGCCAGTCGATGTGCGGGACGTGGCGGCCTTTGCGCTCGATCAGGCCCAGCGTGTCGGGCACCAGGTTCACAACGTCACCGCACCGGTGGGCCGCGAGACGATGGGCGGCTTCCTCCAAGCGTGCATGGACGTGACCGGCAGCTCCGGCGAGTTGGCGTGGGTCACCGATGAGGTACTGCTCCGCAGCGGCCTGCGCCAGTGGACAGAGATCCCGCTCTGGCGGACACACCCAGGCGTGTGGGCCGTCGACTCGTCGTCGGCGATCGCGGCCGGCTTCCCCCGTCGGCCGCTGGCGGAAACCGTCGCGGACACGTGGTCCTGGCTCCTCCAGGGCAACATGCCCGTTCCGCATCAGCGGTGGGACGAACACGGGATTGCCCCGGACAAGGAGCGCGCCGTTCTGGAGGGTGCCCGCTAGCCGATCTCCCCGTCGATGGCGAGCCGCACCGCGCCGGGTCCGAGGGTGCGCGGTGCGGCGACCAGCGTAAAGTCGTCGATCTGCTCTGCGAGGTCCCGCGCGACCAGGGCGTCGCGGAAGCTCGGCGAGGCCAGCTCCGCCCGGACCGCGTTCACCCGGCCTACGAGGCCGGCCCCGCGCCACTCCCTCGGCAGACTCAGTACGGGACGCATGGCCTCAGCGGCACCGTCGAGGTCACGCCGCATCAACAGGGCCGTCGCCAGGTCCGCGCCGGCTTGCGGGGCAACCGCGAGCGGTGTGGAGGCCGAGGACTGGGAAGCGATCAGTTCCAGCGACCGCCGGGCGGAGGCCTCCGCGCCGACCCCGTCCCGCAAGAGAAGCAGGGTTGTGCTGTTGCTCATGGCGACGCGTTCCACGCTGAAATCGAACTCACCTGCGATCCCATCGTGGAGATCGTCCACGGCGGGGCCTCGATCGGCCAGGCTTCGATCTATTGCTGCGTGGGCCTCCGCGGTCCGGCCGAGGTGCGCATACGAGCGGGCAGCGATTGCCGCCAGCCTCGCCTGGCCCGTGGCACCGACCCCTTGGAACGAATGGGCCCGCTCGATCTGGCGAACCGCCTGGGCGGGGTTGCCGCCCCAGTAGTACAACAGGGCGAGGTAGCCGTGGGCGTAGGCCTGGAGCGGCCCGTGCTCCGCCACCTGGCCGTACAGGGCAGAGGCACGCATCAGTTCGACTGCGGTCGGCATCGAGCTGAGATCGAACGCGCAGGCACCCAGGAGCGCCGATGCCTGGCCGGCGACGACGTAGAGGCGGCCTCGTTGGGACAACAGCTGCGTACGGTCGAGCATCACGGTGGCAAGGCCGAGCAGTTCCTTGGCCGCCATGAAGATCTCGTGGGGAGGGGTGGTGGTGTTTGCTCGGACCAGGCGTACCAGGTCGTCCTCGAGTTGGTCGAGGCTGAGGTCGGGAAGCAACTGTGAGGCCGCGTCGGCGGCGTGGGCGCGGGCATCTCGTGCGGTCATGGCGAGTTCTCTTTCATCGAGCACTGGAGTGGGTACTGCGCGCAGTACCTGTGCCTGCTCGTCGGTGCAGGGCGCGAAGAGTTCGTCGACGGGCTTGCCGTACATCCGCTCGAGAATTGCGGGTGCCGGGTGGTGAGGCCGGGCGACTTGTCCGGCACGCCACCGCGTGAAGCTCTTGTCCGTCAGAACGACGTTTCTGAAGGCGATATCCCCGGTCCGCTCGTAGAGGAGCGCTGCGACCCGCCTGTACTCGGCCAGGAAGCTCCGGAAATCCATGCGGGCCTCGATGACTAAGGCATCGAACACAGTGTTCATCGCGTCGCGGTCCCTTCGGGGCCGCAGCCCCAGCTGCGAACTACTTCATCCCCTTGCCTACCACCTCTGGACCGGTGGCCACACAGGTGATGCGGAAGTGTCCACGAACTGTCCGCAGCTTGTCCCTGGCCTCACCCGAACGAGGAGCAAGTGTCCCTGCTTCGTGGGTGGTTCTGTCTCCGCACCCCAGTCCATGGTTGATCCCCGTAAGCGAACTGTAACGGGGCGTCAAGACGCTCCTGATGACGGGAGCGATGCACATGGTGGCCGTCGAACAGCCGCGATCTCTCCACCACTGGGAGGCCACGCTGACGGCAGAGGCGGCCGCGGCTTCCACGGCACGCCGAATGGTGGGCTCAGTGCTCAGAGAGTGGGGATGGGAGAACGACCGGGCATCCGACCTGGTCCTCATCGCCTCGGAACTGGTGACAAACGTCGTTCGGCACGCCAGCCGGTCGCGCGGCAGTATCGGTCTGCACCTTCAGGAGACCGGCGGCGACTGCCGGATCGAGGTTCTGGACTACCGCCCTGACCTGCCGCTGCCGGAAACTCCGGTTGCCCGCGGCGAGTGTGGCCGGGGGCTGCTCCTCGTCCGCGAGCTAGCGGACGGAACGGGTGTGGTAACGACGGCCACGACAAAGAACGTGTGGGCAAGGGTCCTTCTTGCCGTTGACGATACGCCGAGACGCACTCCGTGAAAACCGTGATCAGACGGGCCATGAGGACCGTCGGCTGGCAGCGTCGCCGAACGCCGCCTACTCCCCGGTCGGCGCCCACCCGGGCCGAGGCGGAACGCCCCACCGCCCCGGGCGTCTTCACCCGCGAGCGGCCCTGGAGGCCGGCCGCACCGTTCTGGTGCACCGCCACCGCCTACTACGCCTTCGGTCAGCCGCTGACGCTGTGGACGGCGTCGGCGGCGCGCGACGTCCGGACGGCCGTCAGGGACGTCAGGGACGTCATCCACCACATGTGCGTCCTCGAACTCGCCAACCTGGCCGCCCAGATGGGACCCGTCTTGCCCTCTTCCACCCCGACAGCCGCGCCATCCTGCTCGAAGCCCTCCGGACCCACCACGGCCAGCCGGCCGCCCCGCCGATCGGGCGCCGCGAACTGTCCATCCTGATGTGCAGCGCGATGCTGCGCGCAGTCGGCCAGGAGTGGACCGAACAAGGTGACGTCTGGGCGCGGGTCGCAGCATGGTCGTCTTCCACTGGAACCGCGTCGGAATACCCACGGCAGACCAAGCGCTCCTCGCCCGCGCGGCCCGCAGCCACATCCTCGGCGCCCCCGCGCACATCCCGCCCGACCCCACCCTGGGAACAGCCGAGCAGCCGTTCCCAGCACAAGCGAGCCGCTGAAAACCGCGCGCAGGTCAGGAGCTCGGCTATCGAACTCCCGTCCCGGGCTGTTGGTTGAGGTCCATCCCGCCCGGGGCGGAGTATTACCCCTGCCGCACGGCAGGTACTCGCTGCGCCCCCGGGTGCGGCGGGAACAGCACCGCCCCTGCAAGTCGAACAGAGAAAGGACGCTGACCATGGGAGACGAGAACAAGGGTGGACCGAACGACGGCAAGGGCGGCGGGCACGCCAAGCCCGGCTCGCCGGCCATCGGCCCGAACCCCTCGAAGGACGGCCAGCAGCCGACCCCGGCACCGAAGCACAAGAAGAGTTGACCCCCGAACAGCAGCGGGCCGCATTGGTGGCGTCGCTCACCGACGCCGGTTCCCTGCCCCCCGAATGGGCTCCGGCCGTAGCGGCCGTGCCGCGACACGTGTTCCTCCCCGACACCATCTGGGCGGACGAGGACGGCGGCGACACCGAGTGCAGCCGGACCAAGGAACCCGAGCGGTGGATGCGGCTCGCCTACCGCGATCTGCCGATCGTCACGCAGTGGGACGACGGTGCCGAGGACGGCGACCACCGTACTCCCACGTCGTCGGCATCCATGCCCACCATGGTGGCCGAGATGCTGTCCGACCTGGACGCGGTCCCCGGGCACCGGGTGCTCGAAATCGGGACGGGCACCGGCTACAACGCGGCCTTGTTGGCGCATCGCCTGGGCGCCGAGATGGTGTCCACCGTCGAGGTGGACGCGCAGGTCACCGCGCAAGCCCGCGCCGCACTTCGCAGTACCGGCTGCACCCCCGAAGTCGTGTGCGGGGACGGCTCGCTCGGGTGGGGAGTACGCGCCCCGTACGACCGGATCATCTCCACCGTGTCACTGCGGGACGTCCCGCCCGCCTGGGTGGCTCAGACCCGGCCGGGCGGGGTGATCGTCAGCCCCGTCTCACCGCTGCTGGGCGGCGGGGCGATCGTGCGGCTCACGGTGGGCGACGACGGGACGGCGAGCGGTCCGTTCACCCGATCGGCGGCATTCATGATGCTGCGCCAGCAGCGCTACCAGGGCACTCCGGTGGACGACTACCTGCCCGGTGAATGGCCGGGCGACTCCGCGCAGTCCTGGACGAGCCTCGACCCCGAAGCCATCGGGGGCGACTGGCTTGCACAGTTCGCCTGCGCCCTCGCCCTGCCGGACGTGTACTACCGGCGCAACGAGTTCGGTGACGGCGGCTGGACGTGGTGGCTGTTCGACACGGCCGTCACGTCCTGGGCAACGGTCGACTCCGTGCCCGGGGAATCCCGGTTCGAGGTCCGCCAGTCCGGGCCCCGGCAGCTGTGGGACGAAACGGAGGCCGCCTACACCCAGTGGACGGCCGCCGGAAGCCCCGGCTACGAGCGGTACGGGCTCACGGTGACACCCGCCGGACAGGCGGCTTGGTTGGACGAGCCCGGCAATCCCCTCCCGGGGCACCGCAAGTAGAGCGGTAGCCGCGCTCCTGCTCGCGCAGAGCGGGAATCGGCTCCAGGTCGGGTCAGCAGTTCGGAACGGGGTCGGTCTCACTGGTGATGGCGGTGTCCTTCATGAAGCCGAGCTGGCCGTTGTCGGCGACGGTCATCAGCCAGCGGGTCGGGTGCGGCCCGCCGACCCAGGCCTGGTTGTCCTCCTTGCAGTAGAACCAGCTGGGGTCGGAGTTCATGTAGCCGACGACGGTGTCGGGGTCCGGGTAGATGTGGTTGTTGCCGACCACGCCGTACACGGGGGAGCCGGGCACGTTGTGGCAGTACCACCGGTTGCTCTCCCCGGGCCAGCAGTTGTCGGCCGCCGAGGCGGACGGCGCGGCCACGACGCCCAGGCTGACGGCGAGGGCGGTGGCGGCAGCGGCGGCGGTGGTCCTGGCGGCATGCACGGTGCTGAACATGTCTCACTCCTGGAGTTGTGCCTGCGAGTCGGCCCGGACCGCAGCATGCCCAGCAGTCCAGACATGTCACACATTCGATACGAGCGATAGCGCAAAGTAGCTGATTCTCGGGGGTTCGTGGCCGAACGTCTTCGATCGCACGCACGGACGTCGGGGCGGGTGTTCGCCCCTGCCGCATCACCCGTCGACGACGTCAGCCGCTGGCCCCCGCGAGGGACTGCCCGGCGAGGGCGGCCGTGCGGAAGCGGCCGCCGGGAAACCGATTAGGTGATCGCCGCCTGGTGCCGTACGGTCGGTACTACCGACGCGGGGTGGAGCAGCTCGGTAGCTCGCTGGGCTCATAACCCAGAGGTCGCAGGTTCAAATCCTGTCCCCGCTACCACGAACGCCGAAGGGGCGGACGCGCAGTGCGCGTC
>NZ_JBHWIJ010000050.1:0-5947 GCF_042732255.1 Kitasatospora sp. NPDC059803
GCCCCGGCGTCGGCGTGCTCTTCGCGGTCGGGGCGGTCGGCGGGACGGGTGCCGCGGCGGCGCTGTGCAGCCGGGCCGGCCGCTGGTGGGTCGTCACCGCGGCCCCGCTCGTGGTGCTGCTCGGCGCCGCCGGCATCGAGTACCTGGCGAACCGGGACGCGTACCAGGGCAAGCAGCTCGGCACCGGCGCGCTGCGGTGGGTGGTGGGGGCGTTCCCGGTGATGGCGGCGGCGGTGGGGGTCGCGCTGCTGGTCGTCGTGGTCCGCATCGCGCTCGACCGCCGACGGCTCCGCAGGGCGGGCACCCCGGCCGGAAGGAGCCGTCGTGGCTGAACGCGCCGCCCGCCTCCGCCCGCGCGGCCGCGCCCCGCGCCGCGGCCCCGCCCCGCTGACCGTCGCCGGGCGCACGCTCGCCTGCACCGTCTCCATCGCCGTCCTCGGCGCCAGCGGCTTCACCTGGTACGAGTACCGCAGCCTCGACGACGGCATGACCAAGTCCACCGCGCTGAGCGAGGCCAAGAAGAACGCCCCGCCCCACCTCGACAAGTCCGTCAACCTGCTGCTGATCGGCCTCGACAGCCGCAAGGACATGGACGGCAACGACCTGCCCAAGCAGTTCGTCGAGGACGAACTGCACGCCGGGTCGAGCGAGATCGGCGGCTACAACACCAACGCCCTGATCGTCCTGCACATCCCGGCCAACGGCGGCAAGGTCACCGCGCTGTCCGTCCCGCGCGACGACTACGTGCAGACCCTCGGCGCCGACGGCAAGATGCACAAGATCAAGGAGGCCTACGGCATCGCCAAGGTGGCCGCCGAGCAGAAACTCGCCGGCAAGGGGCTCTCCAAGGCCGACCTGGAACGGCAGAGCCGCGAAGCCGGACGCTCCGCCACCATCCAGACCGTGCAGGGCTTCCTCGACGTCCCGATCGACCACTTCGCCGAGGTCAACCTGATCGGCTTCTACGACATCGCCAAGGCCGTCGAGCCGATCCAGGTCTGCCTCAACCACCCCGTCGACGACCCGATCACCGCCCGCACCGCCGCCCACGAGGGCGGCGGCACCGGCCTCAAGCTCCCCGCCGGCATCAGCTCCCTCAACGCCGCCCAGGCCCTCTCCTTCGTCCGCCAGCGCCACCACCTCGCCAACGGCGACCTCGACCGCACCCACCGGCAGCAGGCGTTCATCTCCTCCGTCGAGTACCGGCTCAAGCAGCAGGGCATCCTCAACGACTTCGGGCAGATGCAGAAGCTGTTCGGGGTGGTGAAGAAGGACGTCGTCATCGACAACGAGTGGAACATCCTCGACTTCGCCCAGCAGGCGCCCAACCTCACCGGCGGGAACGTCGAGTTCAACACCCTGCCGATCACCGGGTTCAAGACCGTCGGCGGCCAGGAGGTCAACACCGTCAACCCGGAGCTGATCAAGAAGATCGTCCGGCAGCTGTTCAACCGCGAGCCGGCCCCCGTCCAGGCCGTCCCCGCGCCCACCGAGACGGCCGCCGAGACCGCCACCCCCTCGCCGTCCGCCGCCTCCCCGACCGCGACCAGGGCCGTCGTGGACGTCAACGCCGTCGCGGGCGCCGGCGCGGCCGCCACCGAGTCCAAGGCCCTCGCCGAACTCGGCTACCAGCCGGGGAGGATCGGCGACGCCGCCGCCAGGACCAGGGCCACCACCGTCACCTACGGCAGCGGCGCCAAGGCCGACGCCCAGCAGCTCGCCACCCGCTACGGCGTCACCGCCACCGCGGCCGCCGTCGTCGCCCCCGGCCACATCGTCGTCACCCTCGCCGTCACCCGCACCCCCAGCCCCGCCGCCGCCACCACCGGGCCGGGCGACGCGGCCACCGACCCCGCCGCCGGCCTCCCCATGCAGGGCCCCGCCGTCAAGGCCGGCGGCATCCCCTGCGTGGACTGACGGGGGCGGCGGGCGCCGCGCGGCCGCACCCACGAGGCGGTGGGCGAACCGGCCCGGCGGCCGAACCGGGCGTCACGGGAGGAGAGTCCGGCCCCGGGCGCGCTGGACGAGCAGGCCGACCAGCCACAGCAGGACCGCCGTGGCGCCCACCGCGGCCAGCACGTAGGTCGCGGGCATGTCGTCGTTGGGGTAGTGGTCGCCGGCCACGCGCACGGTGGCCGGGTCGTCCGCCGCCGCCTCCAGGGGGACGGTCATCCCGACGTGCGGCTTCTCGACCCGTTTGAGGCCGAGCGCCGACGTGCGGTAGTCGCGATCCCCGGCCCGGTAGGTGATGGTGTAGAGCCAGCCGCCCTTGCGCAGGGCCACGGCGCTGACCGTCCCGTCGACCCGCAGCGGCGCGGCGTCTATCCGGCTCGCGGCCCGCCACTGCGCGGACGCGGCGAACAGGCTCCAGCAGAGCACCAGCAGCGAGACCACCGCGCCCGCCAACGGAAGGGACCACACCCGGCGTAACACTGCCTTCATGGCCCGGACGATACCCGCCCCGTGACGCGCCGTCGGTGGCCGGGGCGCCGCCCCCTTCGAGAGCGACACGGCGGTGGACCTCGCCGACGGCCTGGCGCGGACGCCGCCGGATCAGGGCGAGGAGCCATTCCGAGGCTTCGTCAATTCTGCTTTCTGGCAAGCCAGTAGAGCAGTGCGGCCAGACTGGTGGCCGCGCCGAGGAGGCAGACGGCCGTCCAGCCCCAGTGCTCGTAGACGAGGGTGGAGCCGATCGCGCCCGCCGCACAGCCGGCGGAGTAGAGGAGCATGTACCCGGCGGTGAGCCGGCTCTGCGCCTCGGGGCGGACCTGGTACAGCAGGTGCTGGTTGACCACGTGCACGGACTGCAGGCCGTAGTCGATCACCACCATGGCGAGCACCAGCCACCACACCGAGTGCGGCAGCAGGGCCGCCGGGATCCAGGCGGCGAGCATGGCCAACAGGCCGATGCCGGCGGTGTGTTCGGCCCGGCCGCGGTCGGCCTGCCGGCCCGCGCGGCCGGCACCCAGGGCTCCGGCGGCACCGGCCAGGCCGAACAGCCCGATCTGGGTGTGGCTGAGACTGAACGGCGGGGCGGCGAGCGGGAGCACCATCGGGGTGAGCAGGACGGTGATGGAGGTGAAGGTGAGCAGCGCGAGGACCGCCCGGGCGCGGAGCACGGGCTCCTCGGCGAAGAGCGTGAACACCGAGCCGATCAGCCGGGGGTAGCTGATCCGTGCGGTCTGCGAGGTCTGCGAGGTATGCCCGGTCGGTGCCGACGGCCGGTGACGTTCGGCCGGGAGGACGACCGCGACGGCGAGGGCCATCGCGCCGGTGGCGACGGCGGACACCACGTAGACGGCGCGCCAGCCGGCCAGGTCGCCGATGGTGCCGGCGACGGTGCGGGCGAGCAGGATGCCGACCACGATGCCGCTGGTGACGGTGCCGACCACCCGGCCCCGGTCGGCGGGCGCGGCGAGCGAGGCCGCGTACGCGACGACGACCTGGGCGACCACCGCGAGGACTCCGACGGCGGCCATCGCGGCGAGCATCAGCGGCGCGGAGGGGGCGAGCGCGACGGCGGCGAGGGCGAGCACGGAGAGCCCGAGCTGAGCGGTGGTGAGGGTGCGGCGGTTGACGTGGTCGCCGAGCGGGACGAGCAGCAGCAGGCCGAGCGCGTAGCCCGTCTGGGTGAGGGTGCCGACGAGCCCGATGGTGGCCGGGTCGATGCCGTAGTCCGTGGCGATGAGGTCGAGCAGGGGCTGTGAGTAGTAGACGTTGGCGACGGCGAGGCCGCAGGCGACGGAGAGGAGCCAGGCGGCGGCGGGTGGCAGGCCGCGTGGGGGCGCTTCGGCGGCGGTGGCGCGGGTGGGCGAGGTCATGGGCGGGACTTCCTGGTGGCGGGCACGGCCGGACTGGTTTCAAAGTGCTACCACGCCACCCTGGCATACTGTGGTTTCAATAAGCAACCACGCGACTCGCCGCTAGGCTGGGCGCCGACCGTGGAAGGTGGGAGAAGTGCCGAAGCGCACCACGCACGAGGAGTCGACCTGCCCGGTCGCCCGCCCGCTCGACGTCGTCGGCGACGGCTGGACGCTGCTGATCGTGCGCGACGCCTTCGACGGGCTGCGCCGCTTCGGGCAGTTCCAGAAGAACCTGGGCCTCGCCAGGAACATCCTCTCGGCCCGCCTCACCAACCTGGTCGCCAACGGGGTGTTCGAGCTCGCGCCGGCCGCCGACGGCAGCCCGTACCAGGAGTACGTGCTGACCGAGAAGGGGCGCGCCCTCTTCCCCGTGATCACCGCGCTGCGGCAGTGGGGCGACCAGTGGTTCTTCGCGGAGGGCGAGCCGCGCGCCCGGCTGGTGGAACGCGGGACGGGCGCGCCGATCGAGGCGATGGAGGTCCGCGCGGCCGGCGGCCGGGTGCTGGGGCCCGAGGACGCCGAGGTGCTGCTGCCCTGAGACGCGCCGCCGCCACCGGCGGACGGGCGGCCGGTGGCGGCGGGTAGTGGCGGGTGGTGCGGGGGAGTCGGGCGGATCAGCTGGGGGTGGCGCTCCCGGCCGTCGCGGTCTTCGGGGGTTCGGTGGCCGTCGCGGTGGTGCCGGGGGCGGTGCCGTTGGTGGTGTTCGTCGTGGTGGAACCGGTCGTGGTCGCCGGGGCCTTGGTGCTCGGCGTCTGGGTCGGGGTCTGGGTCGGCGTCTTGGTGGTGGACGAACCCGTGGACGAGCCCGTGGATGACCCCGTCGAGGAGCCTGCGGACGACCCCGTGGACGAGCCGGTCGAGGACCCGGTCGTCTTGGTCGTCCCGGTCGGGGTGCCCGAGGAGGTGGACGACGTTGCCGAGGCGGAGCCCGTCCCGGTCGAGGCGCCCGAGGACGTCGCCCCGGACGAGGTCGCTCCGGAGGACGTGGCCCCCGAGGAGGTCGCCCCGGACGAGGTCGAACCCGAGGTCGTCGCCGAGCCGGACCCGGAGGTCGCCCCGGAGGTGGCCCCGGAGGACGAGGCGGAGGTCGAGTGCGACGTCGAGGCCGTGCCCGCCGGCGTGGTGGGCGTCATCTTCCCCGGCGGCGGGACGCCTGGCGCCAGCGGCCCCTTGGGCGGTCCGACGTTCCGGTCGACCACGTCGATCCGCCCGGTCAGGCGGGAGAACCAGCCGCCCGTCTCGATGTTCACCAGGATGATCTCGGTCACCGGCTGCGGCGCGGGCACCACGACGACCAGCGTGGTCGGGTGGAAGCCGGCCCATGCCTTCCCGGTGTACTTGGCGTCGCTCACCAGCACCGGCGGCTTCAGCGGGTTGCCGCAGGAGCAGCGCACCCGGGGCACGCCCTGGGAGTCCACCAGGACGGCGGTGCCGGCCTGGAGCGCGGACTGGTACTCGGCGACGGCGCCGCTCTTGTAGTTGTGGTTGGTGACCCGGGTGTCCACCCGCAGGTAGGCCGAGGTCAGCGAGCGCAGGTAGGACGGGATCTCGGACTGCTGGACGCCCGCGGCGGAGGCCCAGGCGCGGCCGGAGTCCCCGCTGGAGACCATCCCGATCAGGCGCTCGGTGTCGCAGCTGGGCTTGGTCATCGTCCCGCCGTACAGCCCGGCGGAGTTGCCCTCGACGCTGTGGATCACCGCCGGGGAGGCGGCCGTGGACCGGCCGCCCGGCCCGGACTGCGGTGCCTGGGCGGACTGCGGCGCCGGCCCGGACTGCGGCTCCTGGGCGGGGGCGGGGGCGCTCACCCCCTGGGTCTCCACCGATGGGGTGAACGGGTCCGGCCCCGGGTCGGCCGGGGCCTGGAGGGCCACCTCGTTGGCGGCCGGCAGGGTGTCGTGGTGACCGCCGCCCTGGCTGTTCACGATCAGCACGGTGGCCACCACGGCCACCGCCAGCGTGCCGGCGGCCAACGCGAGCCCCCGCCCGGAGCGCCACCACGGCGTGTGCGGCCCCCGACCGCCGCCGGAGGACGGCCCTGACGGACCGGACGGCCCTGACGGACCAGATGGACCAGACGGCCCGGA
>NZ_JBHWIJ010000050.1:5957-30472 GCF_042732255.1 Kitasatospora sp. NPDC059803
GCCGCACGGCCCGCCCGCCCCGCCCGGCCGTTACCCACCCTCTCCCCCACCCGCCCGGCCCGGCCGGGATCACCCGGGCGGCCCCCCCACCTGCCCGCCGCTCGACGGGGGACCGGCCAGCGGGCCGGACGGGGGGCCGTGGGGCGGCTCGCTCGGCGGGCCGGACGGGGGCGGTTGGGAACTCATCGAGGCTCCGTTTCGCAGGCGGCCGGCGGATGCGCCGACCCGGGAAGCTCCTGCCACTGGCCTCCATTTCCCCCCGGCTCCCCACCCGCCGCAACAGCAGGTGCGGAAACCGTCGCCGAGCGTGCCCGCCGGGTGTCGGCCACCCTGGAACGCGAAGCCCGACGCACCGAGGAGGCGCCATGCAGCAGCCCACCACCCGGGTCGCGGGCCCGCCCGGCGCCCTGCGCGGCTGGCTGGACGCGCTCGCCGTGGTGCTGGCCGGGTTCGCCGCCATGGCGGCGGTCGCCGCGCTCGGCCTCTGGCTGGCCGGCGCCGACGACCTTCCGGGGGGCGGCTTCCCGGCCGTGCTGGCCGGGGCGGTGGCGCTGGCCGTCGGCGGTGCCGTCCAACTCGACGGCGGAGCAGGGCAGTTCGCCGCAGTGGATGCCGGGATCAGTGCCATGCCGCTGTCCGTCTCGCTGGCCGGTGCGGTGGTGATGGCCGAGGTGTTCCTGCGGCAGCTGCGTTTTCGCGCGGTGGCCGGCGGCGGCGAACTGCTCGGCCGGATCGCCCGCACGGTGGTGCTCTGGCTGGTCGCCCTCGCGCTGCTCACCCTCGGCGCCCGGCACACCTTCGTCGTCCCGCTCGGCGGCGACCTGGCGCAGACCATCGGCGGCGCGCTCGGGCTCACCCCGGAGGTCGGCTTCCACGCGGACGCCCCGAGCACGGTCGGCATCGGGCTGGCCTGGCTGCTCGTCGTCCTCGCGGGCACCTTCGCGGTGTCCCGGCGGGCGCCGCTGCCGCGCGCCCTGCTGCCCTACCAACTGGCCGTCCGCCCAGCCGCGTTCGCGCTCTGGCTGGTCCTGCTGGCGTACCTGGTGATCGGGCTGGCGGCCGGGGTGCTGACCGCGATCGTGCACGGCAACGCCCGGCAGACCCTGGCCGTGCTGCTGCTCGCCCTGCCCGACCTGGTCTGGCTGGCCTTCGGCGTCGGGCTCGGCGCGCAGTGGCACGGGCGGCTCAGCGGCGCGCTCGGCCTGCCGGTGCCCAGGCCGCTCGCCGAGGTGCTGCGGGCTCCGGACGGGCAGCAGGCCACCATCAGCCTGGGCACCCTCGCCGACCAGGACGCGCGCAGCTGGTGGCTGCTGCCGCTGGCCGCCGTGCTGCTGCTCGCGGCCGGCTTCCTCGCCGCGTACCGCTCGCCGCGTACCGTCCGGCTCCGGCAGCACGCCGTCCGGTTCGCTCTGGCCAGCGCGGTGACGGTGCTGCTGGTCGGGCTCTGGACCAGGGCGGACGCCGACTACGGGCTGTCGGTGCTCGGCGTCGGCGTCGGCCAGGGCGGCCTCGGCGACCTGATCGGCTCGCTCCTCGGCGGCGCCAACCCGCTGGCCGGCCTCGGCAGCGGCAGCCTCACCCTGCGCCCGGTGCTGTGGACGGCCGTCCCGCTGGCGGCGGGCTGGGGCCTGCTGGCCGGCGCGCTGGGCGCCCTGCTGGCCGCCCGCACCGGCCGCCGGGGCGAGGTCTCCAGCGGGGACGTCCCCGGTGGCGACGTCCCCGGTGGTGAGGTCCCAGGTGGCGAGGTGCCCGGGGCGGGGTGACGGCTGCCGGGCGGCGCGCGCTCAGAACGCCTCGGCGATGAGGATCGCCGCCGCCGGCAGCGCCTGGGCGAGGGCGCCGCGCCAGACCTTCGGCTCCGAGGCGAGGAGGGTGATCCCGCCGGCGGCCATGAACGCGGCGACGTAGCTGATCACGGCGCGGCCGGAGGCGGCGTGCCCGGTGTGCAGCAGGACCAGTCCGGCGACCAGGCCGAGCGCCAGGAACAGGTTGTAGAAGCCGACGTTGAAGCGCCACAGCCGGACCTCCGGCGCGTCCGCCGTGCTGCCGGTGAGCAGGAAGCGCACCCGCGGGTGGCCGTACAGGAAGCTCTCCAGCGGCCACGCGAGGAGGTGGACCGCGGCGGCGATCACGGCGAAGACCTGGCTCACGGCGTTCATGGCGGTCGGCTTCCTGAGGGGGCGGTTTCCTGGCGGGTCGGTTTCCTGGGGGGCGGTGGACGGTACGGCGCTCACCACGGCGGCGGGTGGACGACCGGGGCGGCCCACGCGGGCGGCTCGGGCACGACGGCTGCCGCGGCGAGCCCGGGGACGACCGCCTGGACGACCCGGGTCGGCGGCCCGTTCCCGCTCCCGCTCCACGCCCTCGGCGCGGCGCCGAGGCCGGGCACGACGGCGGTGGCCGCGCGCAGCTCGGCGACGAACTGCAGGCAGCTGGCGTAGCGGTCCTGGGGGGCCTTGGCGAGCGCCCGGGCGACCGCCGCCCCGACGGCGGCGGGCAGGTCGGGGCGGTGGTCGCGCAACGCGGGCGGCGGGTCGTTGAGGTGCGCCCAGAGCAGTGCCACGTCGCTCTCCCGGCGGAACGGCGGGGCGCCCGCGAGCATCTCGAAGACCACGCAGCCGAGGCCGTACTGGTCGCAGCGCCCGTCCAGCGGCTTGCCGGAGATCTGCTCGGGCGCGGCGTAGTCCAGCGTTCCGACGATCTGGCCGACGCTGGTCAGGCCGCTCAGCGAGAGGGACTTCTTGGTGAGGCCGAAGTCCGCCAGGTACAGGTGCTCGGGGTGCTCGCTGTCCGTCCCGGCGGCGACCAGCACGTTGCCGGGCTTGACGTCCCGGTGGACCAGGTCGTGGTCGTGCGCGGCGTCGAGCGCGGAGGCGATCTGCAGGGCCAGCTGGGCGGTCCGCTCGGCCGAGAAGGGGCCGCCCCGGTTCATCAGCCCGCGCAGGTCGCCGCCCTCGACGTAGCGCATCGCGATGAACAGGATGCCGTCGTGCTCGCCGGCCTCGAACACCGGGATGATGTGCGGGTGGTCGATCGCGGCGGCGGCCTCGGACTCGTGCATGAAGCGCTGCCGGAACACCTCGTTGCGGGCCAGTTCGGGGGCGAGCAGTTTGACCGCGACGGTCCGGCCGAGCCGCAGGTCCTTGGCCCGGTACACCACGGCCATGCCGCCGCGGCCGATCTCGCGCTCCAGCCGGTAGCCGGCGATCCGGCGCCCGACCATGCCGGCCGGCAGGCCGGGTGCGGACGGCCGGTCGGGGTGGTCGAGCTGGTCGGACTTATCGGCATGGTCAGGGTGGTCTTCGGGCACCCGTTCGGCCGGGGTCACGGCGCGCCCGGCCGGGTGGGGGCGTACGGAGCGGGCGCGGGCCCCGGCGGGACGGCGGGGGCGGGCGACGGCGTGGGGGACGGTGTGGGGGACGGTGTGGGCGACGACCCGGGCACCGGCCGGTCGGTGGCCGCGTACGTCTGGAGCTGGAGCCCGTCGCAGTAGCACCAGCGGTCGCGCACCGGGTCGAACACCCAGAGCGCCTCGGCGTCCACGACCAGGCCGATCCGCAGGCCACGGGTCCGCTCCCGGAAGGCCTCCAGGTCCAGGGCGCCCGCCGCGAGGTCCTCCAGCAGGGCCCGGTAGCGGGCCACCGCGGCCTCGGCCTCCACGAGCGCCGGGCGCGGGTCCGCCGTCCGGGCGGGCGGGCCCCCGGCGGTGGGCGGCGGCTCCGGGAGGGCGACCAGCAGCCGGCCGTCGACCCAGGCCGTCCAGCCGTTGGAGCAGAGGATCTGCGCCCAGTCGCCCTGCCGGGCGACCACCCGTACCGGCAGCAGCGCGTCCAGCCGGGTGGCGGGCCGGGCCGGGTCCGGGGCCGCCCAGGTGGCCATCCCGGCCGGTGGGGCGACGTGGGTGGGGCGGAACGCGAACTCGTCCATGGGCGGCTACATTTCCTCCGCCGCGCGAGCCCGCGGCTGCGCGCGGTCATAGCGATGGGACTCGCACCACAGGTCGCTTCCCACTGTACCGGCGGTGGTCGGCCGGGGCCCGGGGTCGCCCTTCGAGGCTCAGCGCCGCATGATCGCGGGCTCGTGCCGCCGCAGCAGGGCCAGCACCAGCAGCCCGTACGCGACCGCGAGGCCGGGCAGCACCGCGATGTCGAGCAGCCAGCCGGCGCGCTTGTGGCGGAACATCGGGTCGGCGGTGATCGCGGTCGGGAAGATGCCGTGCAGCTCGACGGTGCGGGCCATCGCGGCCATGCCCCAACGGGACGGGATCAGCCAGGCGAACTGCTCCAGCCCGGGCACGCCGTGCAGCTTGAGCATCAGGCCGCTGAAGACGATCTGCACCACCGAGAGGAGCACCAGCAGCGGCATGGTGGCCTCCTCCTTGTCCACGATCGCCGAGACCACCAGGCCGAGCATCATCGCCGAGAACGCCAGCAGCGCGACCGCGATGATCAGTTCGGGCAGCTGCGGCATCACCACCCCGGTCGGCACCGCCCAGGAGAGGTCCACCCCGGCCAGGCCGACCACGGTCAGCACGGCGGCCTGGGCGACCGTGACCGTGCCGAGCACCACCACCTTGGAGACCAGGTACGCCGATCTGGACAGTCCGACCACGCGCTCGCGGCGGTAGATCGCCCGCTCCTTGACCACCTCGCGCACCGAGTTGGCGGCGCCGGTCAGCAGGCCGCCGATGCACAGCGTGAGCAGGCAGTTCACGGCGTTGTCGGGGGTGAGTCGGGAGCCGGCCATCACCCGGCACATCAGGCCGATCACGAAGGGCAGCACCACCATGATGGTCAGGAACAGCCGGTCGGCGGCGAGCACCGCGGTGTACCGGCGCACCAGGGTGCCCAGCTGGGAGAACCAGCCCTGCGGCTTCTCCCAGCCGATCGGGTCCCGCCCGGCCGCCGGTGCCTGCGCCGGCCCCGCCGGCCCCCGCGCGGCCCGCTGCGCGGCCGGGGGGCCCCGCCCCGCCCGCCGCGGCGGGGCCGCCCCCCCCGCGCGCCCCCCCGCGCCCGGCCCCCCGCGTCAGGGACACCGCCTCGGCGGCGACGTACCGCTCGTACTGCGGGGAGCTGCGGAAACGGCGCTGCCAGGCCTCGTGGTCCTCGCTCTCGAAGGCCTCGAAGGCCTCCGGCCACTCCGCGAAGCCGAAGAACGCCAGCGCCTCGCCCGGCGGGCCGTAGTAGGCCGTCCGGCCGCCGGGGGCGAGCACCAGCAGGCGGTCGCACACGTTCAGGCTCAGCACGCTGTGCGTCACCACGACGACCGTCCGGCCGTCGTCGGCCAGCCCGCGCAGCATGTGCATCACCGAGCGCTCCATGCCCGGGTCCAGACCGGAGGTCGGCTCGTCGAGGAACAGCAGCGAGGGCTTGGTGAGCAGCTCCAGCGCGACGCTGACCCGCTTGCGCTGGCCGCCGGAGAGGCTGCCGATCACCTGGTCGGCCCGGCCGGCCAGGCCCAGCTCGTGGACCACCTCGACGACCCGGGCCTCCCGCTCGTGCTTCGCGGTGTCGCCGGGGAAGCGCAGTTCGGCGGCGTAGCCGAGCGCGCGGCGGACGGTGAGCTGGGTGTGCAGGATGTCGTCCTGCGGCACCAGGCCGATCCGGCGGCGCAGTTCGGCGTAGTCGCGGTAGAGGTCGCGCCCGTCGTACAGCACGGTGCCCTCGTCGGCGGGGCGCAGCCCGGTCAGGGCGTTGAGCAGGGTGGACTTGCCGGCGCCGCTCGGGCCGGCCACCGCCAGCAGCGCCTTCTCGGCGAGCGGGAAGCTCACGTCGTCCAACAGCACCCGGTGGTCGGACCCGACCCGGACCACCAGGTGCCGTACATCCAGGGAGATCTCGCCGGTGTCGGTGTACTCGACCAGGTGGTCGTCGGAGAGGCAGAGCGCGGAGTGGCCGATGCCGACGATGTCGGCCGGGCCGACCGGCGCCCGCTGCACCGGGCGGCCGTTGTGGTAGGTGCCGTTGTGGCTGTCCAGGTCGACGATCTCGTAGCCGCCGCCGGGCAGTTCGCGCAGTTCGGCGTGGTGGCGGGAGACCACCAGGTCGTCCAGGACCAGGTCGTTGTCGTGCGAGCGGCCGATCCGGACCGTGCGGCCGGGTAGCTGGAGCACCGAACTGGGGCTGCGGAAGGTGCCGGAGGCCTGCGGGGCGAGCAGGGAGGGCCGCTCGCCGGGGTCGGGGCGGGGCAGGCCGGCGAAGGTCGCGGACGGGCCGTCGGCCGGGTCGCCGAAGCGCAGCCGGGTGCCGGGGCCGATGTCCTCGCGGTCGACCCGGTGGCCCTGGTCGTAGGTGCCGTTGGTGCTGCCGACGTCCTCCAGCAGCCAGTGCCCGTCGGTGGCCCGCAGCACGGCGTGGTGCCAGGAGACCCGGGGGTCGTCCAGGACGATCTCGCTGGTCGGGTCGCGGCCGAGGTGGTAGGCCAGGGCCGGGTCGATCAGCAGCGACCCGGTGTCGGTGACCAGGACGAGGGGCGGCGCGGTGGGTGCGCCCGGGCGCTCTCCCATGCTGGGCATTCTATCGCCGCAGCAGTCCAGCGGCCTTTCCGGATCCCGGGATTGGACTGGACCACTGTGACGGCGCGGCACTATCGTTCGGCGTGCCCGCACGCCACCCGCAGAACAACCGGGGACGGAACGCATGAACAGTTGGCCGGTGTTGCGAAGATCCCGGACTGTCAGGGCCGGCCGCGCCCCCGGAACGGTGCTGCACTGCGGCCTGATGGACACCATGCTGGCGGACCTCGCCGTCTCGGTCGTGCTCTACTTCGACCAGGCGCTGGACGAGGACCGGCTGGCCGCCGGACTGGCCCGCGCACTGGACCGGGTGCCGGTGTTCGCCGGGCGGCTGCGCACCGGCGGGGGAGGCGCCCTCGAAGCGGTCTGCGACGACTCCGGCGTCCCGCTGGACGTCTACACCGTGGACGGCACGCTCGCCGAGGCGATGGGCCGGGTGACGGCCGCCGGCTCCGAACTGGTCGATCCGGTGGACGCCCCGGCCGCGCGCGGCGGCGGCGTCCCGCTGCTCACCGTCCGGGTCACCCGCACCGGCGACGGCGGGACGGTGCTGGGATGCTCCTGGCACCACGCGATCGGCGATCTGCACAGCTTCATGCTGCTGCTGCGGATCTGGTCGGCGGCGGTCGAGGACGAGGAGCTGCCGGAGGCCGAACTGGTCGAGGACCAGGACGAGTTGCTGGACCGGGTGCTCCCGGCCGAGGACTGCGGACGGCCCGGCTTCCGGGTGCCCTCGACGGCGCAGGCGCAGCTGCTGGCCCGCGAGGTGGCGGTCGGTCCGCGGGCCAATCGGACCGTCCAGATCTACTTCGGGGACGCCGAAGTCGAGCGGATGCGCGTGGAGTTCAGTGCGACGGCCGGCCGGCGGCTCTCCTCCGGTGACGTGCTCTGCGCCCATGTCGTCAGCACCATACGGGAGTTGGACGGCGACGGGGCGGAGCGCTGGCTGACCGTACCGGTCAACGCCCGGCGCTGGCTCGGACTCTCACCCGCCCTGGTGGGCAACCTGCTGGGCGACGTCCACGTGTCGCACCGGCCCGAGGACGGCCCGGCGGTGCTCGCGGGCGCGCTGCGGGCGGCGGTCGAGGAGTTCCCGGCCGCCCACCTCAACCTGCGTTCCAACCTGGGCTTCCTGGCCTCGCTCGGCCGCTCCCGGCTGCGGGACTGCGTGCCGCTGGGCTTCGACCCGCAGGAGCGCCGGTTCAGCTTCTCGAACTGGAGCCGGTTCGGGGCCTATCGGGTGAGCTTCCAGGGGCACCGGCCGGTGTTCTTCAGCCCGGCCGCCAACTACCCTCTTCCCTGGGTGAGTTGGACGGTCGAGGGGTTCGGCGGCGCCGGCTACCTGACCACCGTGGTGCTGCCGGCCCGGCTCGCCGCCCGGGTGCGGGGGGCGGAGGGCCGGGCCGCGCTGCACCGCTTCCGGACGGCGGCGGACGAACTGCCCGCGTCGGCCGCCGCCGTCCCGAAGGTGGTCTGAGCCGCACCGCGTAGTGCGAGGCACGACGCGCGGGGTGAGCCGCGCCCCGGCCGCGCTACGCGAAGGCGGCCTCGATCGCCGTCCACAGCTGCACCCGGGCGCGCAGCGCGGTGCGGACGGTCTCGGCGCACTCGTCCCACTTGGCCTGGTCGTCGCCGCACAGGTCGATCAGCATCTGCATCGCCATCGGGGTGTGCTGCTCGCCGTCCACCTCGATGTGCCGGGCCAGGTAGTCCTTGAAGACGGTGAGCACGCCGTCCGGGTCGTCGATGCCGACCACCTGGGCGAACATGTCCGGGATCAGGTCCTCGCGGCCGAAGGCGAAGGCGGCGGCCCGGCAGTGCACCGGCGCGTTCTCGATGATCGACCAGGTGGTGCCGGTGAAGTCGACGGCGGCCTGCGGCACCGCGGCGGCCTTCAGCGCCTCCGGGACGGCGGTGCCGGCGCCCAGCAGCCCCAGGAACTCCTCCACCGGGCCCGGGTCGGCGCCGGCCTGCCGCATGCCCTCGACGTACAGCTCGAAGTGGCTGGTGTAGCCCTCCCCGAGTTCGTCGCTCTCCTCGACCAGCACGATCTCGTTGATCAGCCGGCGGCTGGCGGTCGGCCCGCTCGGGACCCACGGGACCTCGACGCTGGTGAGGTCGCGCTGCAGGCTCTTCAGCAGCGACATGAAATCCCAGACCGCGAAGACGTGGCTGTCCAGGAAGGTGCGGACGCGCCCGATGCTGGTCAGCCCGCCGTACACGCCATGGCCGACCACCTCGCGGCGCAGCGGGTCGATGGCCTGCTGGAGGCTGGTCAGGCCGGGGTGCGAACGGTCCCAGTGGTAGCGGTTGGTGGACAAGGCGGCTCCTTCTGCTCGGGGGTCTCAGGGGTCTCAGGGGTGCTTGAGGACGGCGTGCAGGGCGTGGCGCAGCTGCTCGCGGCCGGGCTGCAGGGCGCGGTCGAGGGCGGGGGCGAACGGTAGGACGGTGCCGTCGGGGCGGGTGACCCGGCGGGGCGGGGCGATCAGGCGCATCTCCTCGGCGGCGGTGGCCAGCACCTCCGCGGCGAAGCCGCAGCTGCGGTTGGAGTCGTCGAAGACGACCAGCCGGCCGGTGCGTTCCAGCGAGGCGGCGAGCGCGGCCCAATCCATGGGGTACAGCGTGCGGGGGTCGAGGACTTCGACCGAGATGTCCTCGGCGACCTCGTCCGCCACGGCGAGCGCGTCGTGCACCAGGTGTCCGACGGCGACCACGGTGACGTCGGTGCCGGGGCGGTGGATCCGGGCCCGGCCGAGAGGGATCGGCGCGAGGTCCCAGGTGACGGTCTCGCGCACCGGGAGGGCGGCGGCGGGCGCGAACACCACGACCGGGTCCGGGTCGCGGATCGCGGATCGCAGCAGCCCGTAGGCGTCGGTCGGGGTGGCGGGCACCACGGTCTTCACCCCGGCGTGCGCGAACAGGCTGTACGGGTGGTCGGAGTGCTGCCCGGCCCAGCCGTCCCGGGAGCCCGAGCCGGGCACCAGGCAGGTCAGCGGGACGCTCGCCTGCCCACCGGTCATCAGCGAGAACTTGTGCGCCTGGTTGACGAGTTGCTCGAAGACCAGGAACAGCAGCGAGGGAATCTGGAACTCCAGCACCGGGCGCCGCCCGGCGAGCGCCGCGCCGATCGCCATGGCGGTGAAGGCCTGTTCGGACAGCGGGGTGTCGACGATCCGCTCGGGCCCGAATCGGTCCAGCAGGCCGAGCGTCGGGCCGGCCATCCCGGCGCCGATGTCCTCGCCGAAGACGCAGACCGCCGGGTCGTCGGCGAGTTCGTCGGCGATCGCCCGGTTGAGGGCCTTGGTGTACGAGAGCCTGGTCATGCCACCGCCCCGGCTCGGGGCCGCAGGCCGTCGGCGTACAGGTGGTCCGACGCGCCGGCCGGGTCGGGGTGTTCGGAGGCGAGGGCGAACTCCTCGGCGGCGGCGAGCTGGCGGGCCACCGCGTCGTCGACTTCGGCGACGGCCGGCTGCTCCAGCTGGGCGGCGGCCCGGGGGAGCGGGTCGCGGGCGCGCCAGGCCTCGACCTCCTCGGGGGTGCGGTAGTGCAGTTTCATCCGGCGTTCCATGGTGTGGTGGCCCTCGTAGCGGTAGGTGCGGCATTCCAGGAAGCCGGGGCCGCCGCCGGACCGGGCCCGCTCCACCGCGCGCAGGGCGGCGGCGCGGACGGCCTCGGTGTCCATGCCGTCCACCTCCTCGGCGGGGATGCCGAAGGCGGCCGCCCGCCCGGTCGCGCTGCCCGCGACCGCGGTGGCGGCGGGCAGTGTGGTGGCGTAGCCGTTGTTCTCGCAGACGAACACCACCGGAAGCTGCCACATCGCGGCGAGGTTGAACGACTCCAGCAGCACGCCCTGGTTGAGCGCGCCGTCGCCGAAGAAGGCCACCGCGACCCGGCCGTCCCCGGCCTGCCGGGCGGCCCAGGCGGCGCCGACCGCGATCGGGGCGCCGGCGCCGACGATGCCGTTGGCGCCGAGGATGCCCAGCGAGAGGTCGGCGGCGTGCATCGAGCCTCCCCGGCCGCCGTTCAACCCGTCGACGCGGCCGGCGAGTTCGGCGAGCAGCCGGTGCGGTGCGGCGCCCCGGGCGAGCACGTGGCCGTGGCCGCGGTGGGTGCTGGTGAGCCGGTCGGCGGGGCCGAGCGCCGAGCAGACGCCGACCGCGACGGCCTCCTGCCCGATGTACGGGTGGATGCCGCCGGGGATCGCGCCGGCCTTCACCAGGCCGAGCGCCAGCTCCTCGAAGCCGCGGATCAGCCGCAGCATCCGGTAGCGCTCGGCCGGCGTGTCCAGCGGCGCGGTGCTGGGAACCGCGGCACCGGGAGCAGTGGTGCCGGGATCCGCGGCGCCGGGGGGCACGGTCGCCGGGGGAGCCGTCACCGGGCCCCTCGCCAGATGGTCGGGCAGAACTGCGGGTCGGCGTAGTCGGGCCGGCCGTCGGCGGTGCGGCGCACCAGCACGTCGTGGTTGTACACCACCGGGCCGCCGTCCGCCCGGGTGTGGTGGCGGTACTCGTTCGCGCCGTCCTGAAGGTGCAGCGAGACGGCCCGGCGCGGGAAGGAGGCCAGGTTGGGGCCGCTGCCGTGGTAGGTGCGGCAGTGGTGGAAGGACATGTGGCCGCGCGGGATGTGCATCGGGACGATGCGCACCTGCTGCCCGTTGTGGGCGGCGTTGGCGGCCAGGATGTCGTCGAGTTCGGTGCGGTCGCGGTCGGCGAAGTGGCGGGTGGAGTCCTCGCCGGAGTCCAGCTCCCGCCAGCGGTGGCTGCCGTCCACCATGGTGATGGTGCCGTTCTCCTCGCGGCAGTCGTGGAACGGGATGAACGCGGTGAGCATCTCCTCCGAGGTGGAGGTCTGCCAGTAGTGCTTGTCGAAGTGCCAGGGCACCTGGTTGCTCGGCTCCCCGGGCACCGGCGGCTTGTAGATCAGGGTGGCCTGGAACACCCGGATCTCCTCGGCGCCGGCCAGCAGGGCGGCGACCGCGCCGATCAGCGGCTTGCGCAGGATCGCGCCGATGGCGTCGCTCTCGTAGTGCACGTAGTCGTTGTGCCGCTGGATCGGGCCCTGCGAGGGCTCCCAGGCGGCCAGGCGCGGCGGGCGGGCGGGCAGTTCGCGGTCGCGGTGGCCGCCGTAGTAGAGCTCGGTGGCGGCCTGGAGGGTGTCCAGTTCCTCGTCGCTGAACAGCTTCCGGGACAGGTACCAGCCGTGCTCGCGGTAGTGGGCCACCTCCTCGGGCGTGGGCAGCAGGGCGTGTTCGGCCTCACTGAGGCGGAACTCGACGGCGGTGGTCATGGGGTGTGCCCCTTCTTGAGGTGTGGGCGGCGGTCAGACGGCGGCGTCGGAGCTCTGCCGCTCGACGGCCTCGTACAGGGCCTTGATGTTCGCGGTGCCGAAGGTGCCGGCGCCCTGGCGCTCGATCAGCTCCAGGAAGTACGTCCGCCGCGGGTGGGTGGAGCGGACGAAGATCTGGAACAGCTGGCCGCCGTGGTCCTGGTCGACGAGCACGTGCAGGTCGCGCAGGGTCTCCACCGGGATGGCCGTCTCGCCGAACCGCTCGGCCAGGGCGTCGAAGTAGGCGCCCGGGGTGCTCAGGAACTCCACGCCGTTGGCCCGGGCGGTCCGGACGGCGGTGGCGATGTCGCCGGTGCGGAAGGCCAGGTGCTGTACTCCGGCGCCGTCGTGGGAGGCCAGGAACTCGTCGATCTGGCCGGGCCGCCGGGTGGTGTCCGGCTCGATCAGGGTGAAGGTGACCTCGCCGGAGGCGCTCTGCACCACGCTGGAGTCCATGGCCTGCTGGCCGACCTCGATGTACTCGCCGAAGATCCGGTGGAAGCCGAGCGCGGCCTCGCAGAACCGTACGGCGTCGGCGAGTTCGCCGGCCGGGACGCAGATCGCGACGTGGTCCAGGGCGTCCAGCAGGCCCGGCTCGTCGGCGGGTTCGGCCGAGGGCAGCGGCACGAACCGCAGGGCGGTGTCGCCGAAGCCGGCGATCAGCCCGCCGGTCCGGTCCAGCACGCGGGCGCCGTGCCGCTCGGCGCGCTCCAGCGCGGCCTGCGGGTCGGTGCAGGCGAGGGCGAGGGCGGCGACGCCGTCCCCGTGCCGGGCGACGAAGCCGGCCACCGGGTGGTCGGGGTCGGCGGCGGAGGCCAGGTGCATCCGGATCGAGCCCTGGCGCAGCCGGATGGTGCGGGCGCCGTCCGGTGCGGTCTCCGGGGCGTCGGCGGTGAAGTCGAAGTCGGCGCAGAGCCCGGCCGCGGTCTTGTCGGCGTCCGCGCAGTGGAACTCGACGTGGGTGATGGACTGGATGGACAACGGGATCTCCCCCGGAGGGATGGAAGGGCGTGGATCGGCGCGCTACTTGGCGGCCCGGGTGGACGCCGGGCCGAGGATCAGGCTGAGGTTGTGGCCGCCGAAGGCGAAGGCGTTGCTCAGCGCGGCGCGCACCGGTGCGGACCGGGCCCCGCCCCGGATGTGGTCCAGGTCGCAGGCCGGGTCGGGGTCGGTCAGGTTGAGTGTCGGCGGCAGCGTCCCCCTCGCCACCGCCAGGGCGGTCACCACCGCCTCCAACGCGCCTGCGGCGCCGAGGAGATGGCCGGTGGCGCCCTTGGTGGAGCTGACCGCGGGCGGGTGCGCGCCGAAGACGGCATGCAGGGCGGCGGTCTCGGCCACGTCGCCGAGCTTGGTGCCGGTGCCGTGGGCGTTCACGTAGTCGATGTCGCCCGGTGCCAGGCCCGCGTTGGCGAGTGCGGAGCGCATCGCGTCGGCGGCGCCGGAGCCGTCGGGGCGGGGCATGGTCGGGTGGTGGGCGTCGGTGGAGGCGCCCCAGCCGATGACGTCCGCGTACCCGGCGGCGCCGCGGGCGTCGGCGTGGTCGGCGCGTTCCAGGACGAGGACGGCGCTGCCCTCGCCGAGCACGAAGCCGTTGCGGCGGGTGTCGAAGGGCCGGCTGGCCTGCTCCGGATCGTCCCAACCCTGGGCGAGCGCGCGGGCGTTGGTGAAGGCGGCGGCGATGGTCGGGTGCAGCGAGGACTCGGTGCCGCCGCACACCACCACGTCCGCGTCGCCGGAGCGGATCAGCCGCAGCCCCTCGGCGACGGCCTGGGCGCCGGCCGCGCAGGCCGTTACCACGGCCGAACTGTAGCCGCGGATCCCGTGTTTGATGGCGATCCGGGCGGTGGCCATGTTGGAGAGCATGCCCGGCAGCAGGTACGGGCTGACGCCGGGGCGGCCGCGTTCCAGCCGGCGGTGCGACTGCTGCTCGAAGGTCTCCAGTCCACCGCCGCCGGTGGCCAGCACCACGGCGGTGCGGTGCGGGTCGGCGTCCCGGCCGACGACCAGGCCGGCGTCGGCGAGCGCGTCGTCGGCGGCGGCCAGGGCGAGCAGTACGAAGCGGTCCACGCAGCGGGTCTCGGTGGGCGGCAGCACCTCGCGGCCGTCCACGGCGGGGGCGATCCCGGCGGCGGGCAGCCAGCCGTGCGCGGCGTGGCCCTCGGGGACGGCGGTCAGTCCGGAGCGCCCGGCGTTGAGCGCGTCGAACACCTCGGCGGGCTTGCGGCCGAGCGGCGAGACCAGGCCGAGGCCGGTGACGACGGCGCCCTCGCGGCGGGTCATCGGGCACCGGCCGCGGCGTCGAGGTAGCGCTGGCGCAGCAGCACCTTGCGGACCTTGCCGGTGGGGCCGAGCGGGATGTCGTCCCCGGAGACGACCAGCACCTGGCGCACGGTCGCGGCGGCGGCCTCGTCCAGGGCGGCGATGACGTCCTTGGTCCGGTCGGCGGTCGGGTCGGCGTCGGCGGCGAGGATCAGCAGCACGTCGGTGACCACGCGCTCGCCGTCCCGCACGGCGACCACCGTGCAGTCCGCCACGTCCGGGCGGGCGGCCAGCACCCGCTCCACCGACATGGCGGTGAACAGCCGCTTGCCGTCGCCGATTTCGACGGAGTCGACGGCCCGGTCGACGTGGTAGTAGTAGCCCTCCTCGTCCCGGTACATCAGGTCGCCGGTGAGGAAGCGGCCGCGGATCCGGGTGCGGAAGGTGGTGGCCGAGTCGTTCCAGTAGCCGAGCGCCAGGGTCGGTGAGGAGGTGGCGAGTTCGCCGACCTCGCCGGGGCCGAGCGGCTCGCCGTCCGGGCCGACCACCTCGCAGTCGACGAAGGCGTGCGGGCGCCCGACGCAGCGCCCGTAGCGCTCGGTGCCGGGGCCGTGGGTGATGAAGAAGTGCGAGTGGCCCATCTCGGTGGAGCCCAGGCCGTCGACGAACAGCGAGCCCGGCGTCCGGGTGCGGCCCGCGCGGGTGACGGACTCCCGGCTGCCGGTGGCGATCAGGCGGCGGATGTGCACCTCGTGCGCGCAGTCGCCGGTGTTCCACCACAGGGCGACGGTGGCGAGGTCCCGGGCGGCGAGGTCGTGGTGGGCGAGTTCGGCCCAGGTGGCGGCGAAGCCGATCACCCCGGTGGGCCGCCACTGCTCGATCGCGTCCAGCACCCCGGCGCCGGACTGCCGTGACAGCACGGCGAGTTCGGTGTGCGAGCTGAGCGCCAGGTTGAGCGCGATCAGGGTGGCGGCGTGCGGCGCGGGCAGTGCGCTGAGCATCCGGTCCTGGCCCTGCGGGCGGGGCAGCCGCAGCCGGTGGCGGATCGCCGCGTACAGGCTCGCGTGCGAGTGGACGACGGCCTTGGGCATTCCGGTGGTGCCGGAGGAGTGGGTGATCGCCACCGGGTCGCCGGACCAGTGCCGGTACGGCTCGGGGGCGGCGTCCGGGTCGCCCGCGCCGAGGGTGGAGATCTCGGGCAGCAGCGGCGCGCCGAGGTCGTGGCCGGCCAGCGCGGCCAGGTGGGCCGGGTCGGCGAGGACGCCGACGGCGCCGAGGCGGGCGATGTAGCGGGCGGCCCGCTCACCGTCCACGTTGGGGTTGAGCAGCGCGGGGATGGCGCCGAGCCGGGTCAGGGCGAGGAAGACGAGCACGTGGTCGGCGGCGTCGCTGGCGAAGACCACCACCGGGTCGCGCCGGGTGATGCCGAGGGCGTGCAGGGCGGCGGCGCGGGCCCGGACGGCGCGGTCGAGCTCGCGCAGGGTGAGCGGCTGCCAGGCGGGGTGGTCGTCCACCGGGGTGTCGAAGGTCAGCAGCGGTTCGTCGAGGCCGAGGCCGAGTGCGAGCCGGGCGGTCAGGACGTTGCCGGCGCCCACGTCGGGGTCGTCCGCGATCAGGCTGCGGACACTGCGGATGGTCACGGGGTGGATCCCTCCCTCGGGGCCGGAGACGGCCCGGGCGGCTGATCGGTTGGCGTGGGTCGGGCGGCCGCGCGGGCGGCGCAGGGTGTCGGCGAACGGTGTCGGCGGGTGTCGGTGGGCTGTCGGCGGGTGCGACGGGGCCTGGGTGGGTGACGGGGCCGGGTGCTGGTCTGCCGGGTGCGGCTGCTTCAGTCGTCGGGCCTCGTCCGTGGGTACGGCCGGCGGTGGCCGGACGGTTCAGCCGGTGACTCGGGCGGTGACTGAGGCGGTGACTCGGGCGGTGACTGAGGCGGTGACTGAGACGGTGACCAGGACGTCAGCCGGTGACCAGGACGGCCACCGCGTGTCCGGCGGCCTCGCCCGGTCCGTCGTCGCCCGGTTCGGCGGCGATGACCAGCACCTGGTCGGCGTCGCCGTCCGCGAGGAGCAGCGCCGCGAGGTCGAGCGCGTCCGCGGGCACCTGCCCGGGGACGGCGTGGGCCGGGCTGATCGCCACGACGGGGCCGGTCAGGCCCCAGCGGGCGGCGATGTGCCCGAGGACGGCGTTGGGGTTGGACTGGAAGAACAGCAGCGGTGCGGGGCGCCGTCCGGGTTCGGCGCTCTGGTCGATGGCCCGCGCGGTGGCGCGGTCGCCGCCGGCGCTGGCCAGCAGCAGTGCGGTCCGCCCGGGGGCGGGCGGGGCGCCGTGGTGGGCGCGCAGGCAGCGGTCGGCGGTGTCGGCGACCAGCGGGTTGAAGCCGGAGGCGGCGAAGCCGGGCAGCGGTGGCGGTGGGCCGGCCAGGTCGGGGTCGGCCGAGCCGGGGTCGGGTCGGCGGGCCTCGGCGAGGACCCGCAGCCGGGCGGCGGCCGGGGCGGGTGCGGCGCCGACGTTCGTGGCGTCGGGGTCTGTGGCGTCGAAGGCCGTGGTGTCGGAGGCTGTGGCGTCGGTGGTCATGGTGTGGGTGCCGGGGTACGGGGTCGGCGCCGTCGGGCGGCGGGGGGGGTCCGGTGGCCGGTCATGCGGGGGCCACCAGCAGGGCGGTGTTGGCGCCGCCGAAGGCGGAGTTGAGGCTGAGCGCGTAGCGGGGGCGGGCGGCGCGGGGGCCGTCCAGGACGAGGTCCAGGCCGACGTCCGGGTCCGGGCCGAGCCAGCCGGCATTGACCGGGAGCAGCCCGGTGTCCAACGCGCCGATGGTGACGGCGAGTTCGAGCAGGGCGGAGGCTTCCAGGGCGTGCCCGTGGACGGATTTGCTGGAGCTGACCGGGAGTTCGGCGGTGTGTGCGCCGAAGACCCGGCGCAGCGCGCTCGCCTCGGCCTGGTCGGCGAGGGTGGAGCCGGTGCCGTTGGCGTTGACGTAGCCGACCTCGGCCGGGGCGACGCCGGCGCGGGTGAGCGCGGCCTCGACGGCCCGGGCGACTCCGGCGCCGTCCGGTTCGGGGCGGCACACGTGGTGGGCGTCCCCGGCCCGGCCCCAACCGGCCAGCCGGGCGAGGGCGGCGGCGCCGCGCCGTTCGGCCGCCGGGGCGGCCTCGACCAGCACGGCGGCGGCCGCGTCGCCGAGCAGGGTGCCCGTGCGGCCGGTGCTGAACGGGCGCAGCTCGCCGTCCCGGGCCAGCGCGCGGCCGGCGTCGAAGACGGCGAAGACGCCCGGCTCGACCAGGTGCCCGGCCGCGACCAGGACCCGCTCGTGCCGCCCGGTGGCGACCAGCGCCGCGGCGTCCGCGACGGCGGTCGCGGCTGCCACGCAGGCGCCGGTGTACACCCGGGTGACGCCCGCGGTGCCCCAGGCGGCGCGGACGCCGGCGGCCACCGCGTCGGCGGTGCCCCTGGTCCGTTCGTCGCTGTGCAGGGCGAGCAGGACGGGCGTGTCCGCGCCGTCGGCGGCGGTCAGTCCGGCCTGGCGGCAGGCCTGGCCGACGGCGTCGAGCACCGCGCGGGCCAGCGGGAAGGTGTGCGCGAGCGGCACGTCGTCGGGCAGCAGGGCGGCCCGGGTGGTGCGGCGGGCGCTCACGTCGAAGCGGGTGACCGGGCCGAAGGCGGTCTTGCCGTGGGCGGTGGCCTCGGTCAGCGGGCCGAGTCCGCGCCCGGCGGCGCTGAGTACGCCGAGCCCGGTGACCACCGGCCGGCCGCGCGGCCGGTGCGCGGAGGGCGCGCCGGTGGTCATGGCCGGGCGCCCACACGTTCGGCCAGGACGGCCGCGCGCAGCAGTTCGGTGGCGTCGTCGACCGTCCGGACGGCGCCGAAGCGGTCGTCGTCGAGGTCCACCTGGATGCCGTAGCGCTGTTCGAACTCGGCTATGAGCCAGGTGAGTTCGAGCGATCCGAGGTCGTCGGGCACGGTGTCGGCGGCGCGCTGCCCGAACGCCGCCAGCATCGCGCGGACCTCGGCCCGGTCGGGGAGGGCGGAGCCGCTCACGCCGGGCTGCCGGCGGTGGCGGTGGCGGTGGCGGCGCTGGCGTCGATCCGCTTGACGACGTCGGCGGTGAACTCGTCGAGCGTCATCAGCGCGGTGGTCTCCATCTCGTCGAGGTCGAACTTGATCCCGAACTCGTCCTCGACCTGCACCGACAGCTCGGCCAGCGCGAGCGATTCGAGGTCCAGCCCGGCCGGGCCGAGGTCGGTGTCCCCGGTGACCTCGGAGACGTCGTACTGCATCTCGGTGAGCGAGGCGAGGACGAACTCGCGGACGCGGTCCTGCATGGTGTGGCTCCTTGTCGGGGTGCGTGCGGTGGATCAGAGCGCGGCGGCCGTGGCGGTGCTGCGCAGGGCGGCCGGGTCGCGCAGGAGTTTTCCGGTGGCGGTACGGGGGAGCCGGGGCAGCAGGGCGAGCCGTCGCGGCCGCTTGTAGGCGGCGAGCCGGCGGGCCAGCCCGTCCTGGACGAGGGCGAGGTCGGCGTCGGGTTCGGTGGCGAGGTAGGCCTCGATCGCGCCGTCCTCGAAGACCACGACGGCCTCGCGGACCTCGGGCAGCGCGGTGAGGGTCTGCTCGATCTCGGTGAGGTCGACCTTGAGGCCGCCGATCGAGACCTGTGAGTCCAGGCGGCCGAGGACGGTGACCAGGCCGGTGGCCGGGTCGAGTTCGGCCGCGTCGCGGGTGTGCAGCCAGCCGTCCGACCAGCGGGTCGGGTCGTCCAGCCCCGGGTAGGGCGAGGCCTCCGTGCCGATCCGCAGCTCGCCCGTGACCAGCCGCAGCCGCATCCCGTGGACGGGCTGCTTGGCCGGGTGGAGCGTGCCGGACAGGTCGGTGGCGATGACCCCGGTCTCGGTCATCCCGTACATGGTGCCGAGCGGGACGCCGTAGCGGTCGGCGAACAGCGCGGGCAGGCCCGGGCGGACCAGTTCGCCGGCCACGATCATCCGTCGCAGCCCCGGCAGCGCCGGGGGGTTGACGGTGCCGGCCAGCAGTTCGGCGTGGAAGGGTACCCCGATGACGGTGGTCGGCCGGTCGCCGGCGGCGACCGCGGCGAGGATGCCCGCCGCCGTCATCCGCTCGGGCACGGTGAGCGCGACCCGCGCGTGCAGACTGTTGAGCAGTCCGCCGACCAGGCCGAGCACGTGCACCACGGAGGACAGCAGGACGACCCGCTCGCCCTCGCCGGGGAACTCCACCAGCCTGTGGTAGCAGTCGAGTTCGCGGAGCAGGTCGGAGGCCGTGCGGGCGATGACCTTGGCCGGGCCGGTGGACCCGGAGCTGAGCTGGATCAGCGCGTGCCCGGTGCGGGCCGGGAGTCCGTCCGGCAGCCGGACGGCCACCGGCTCGACCTCGGAGAAGCCGCGCAGGGCCGCCGCGGGCCGGTGGGCGGAGCCTACCAGGACCTGCGGAGCCAGCCGCGCGACCGCCGCGTCGACCTCGTGGTCCGTCAAGCGGTGGTCGAGCAGCGCCACTTGGGCGCCGAGCCGCCAGCACGCCAGCAGCACCGTGACGAACGCCACCGAGGGCGGCAGCCGTAGCGCGGCGGTGCCGCCGGGGCCGAGTCCGGCCGCGGCGAGGTGCGCGGCCTGTTCGTCGACCAGGGCGCGCAGGGCGTCCCGGTCGAGTGGTCCGCCGAGATGCAGGCACTCCTCGCCTCCGGGGCCGGCCAGCAACAGCCGGTCGACCCAGGCGTCCGGGGCGTCGGCGTGCGGCGGTGAGGAAGGCGGAAGTGAAGAGGGGGAAATGCCGGTCAACACCGCTCCACACAAGTGAGGGGATTTGACATGAACGCCGTTCACAACCAAAACGGTCAATTCCGTTGCCAGACGATTGCACAGACGTTTGGTCAAATCAAGGTCTATACCAATGTGGTTGTTGCTCCTACGCTGCCGAACCGGGGCTGGTCCACGCGTGGCCGCCCGGAATCGAGGACGCCCGTGGGAGAACTCACGCTGGCCGGGATGGAGCACGCCGCGCGCGCGCAACTTTCCCCGGAAATATGGGACTTCATCGAGGGTGGCAGCGGCACGGAACGCACCGTGGCGGCGAACCGGGAAATGTTCGCGCGCTATGCACTGCGCCCGCGCACGATGGTCGACGTCTCCGACTGCTCGCCCGGGCGCACGCTGCTCGGCGCGCCGCTCGGCCTGCCGGTCGGCATCGCCCCGATGGCCTACCACCGGCTGGTCGACCCGGAGGGCGAGACCGCCACCGCGCGCGCCGCCGGCCGCGCCGGGGCCCTGCTGGTCGCCGGCATGTTCGCCAGCCGCACCCTGGAGGAGATCGCGGCCGCCGCCACCGGCCCGCTCTGGCTCCAGCTGTACTGGCTGCGCGAACGCGCCGCGCTCGCCGCCCTGGTCGAACGCGCCGAGGCGGCCGGCTACTCCGCGCTCGTCCTGACCGTGGACGCCCCCAGGATCGGCCGCCGCCTGCGCGACCTGCGCAACGGCTTCGCGATCCCGCCCGCCGTCCGCGCCGTCAACCTGGACCAGGACCTGATGTCCGCCAGCCACCGCGCGACGCACGGCGGTTCGGGCATCGCCGAGCACGCCCGCGAACAGTTCGACCCCACCCTGACCTGGGCCGACCTCGCCTGGCTGCGCGCCCGCACCCGGCTGCCGCTGGTCCTCAAAGGCATCCTGACCGCCGAGGACGCCCGGCTCGCCGCCGAGCACGGCGCCGACGCCGTCGTGGTCTCCAACCACGGCGGGCGGCAACTCGACGGCGCACTGCCCTCCCTGGCCGCACTGCCCGAGGTCGTCGACGCGGTACCCGCTGACCTGCCGGTGCTGCTCGACGGCGGGGTGCGCACCGGCGCCGACATCGCCGTCGCGCTCGCCCTCGGCGCCCGCGCCGTCCTGGTCGGCCGTCCGGTGTTCTGGGGCCTCGCCACCGAGGGGGAGGCCGGCGTGCACCGCGTCCTCGACCTGCTGCGCGAGGAACTGGAGCACACCATGGCCCTGTTGGGCCGCCCCCGGCTCGCCGACCTGGACCGCACGGCCCTCGCCCCCTGGCCCTGCCCGGCCCGCTGAACCGCGCACGGCCCGCACCACGTTGTCCTTACTGGATGGAGAACAGCAGATGACCGAACCGACCCCCGAGACCGAACGCAATGACCCTTTCCCCGGCTGGGACTGGGACGACCCCGACGGCCTCGCCACCCGCCTGGACGCCTTCAGCGAGCAGGTCGCCACCTGCGACACGCTCGAAGCGCACCCCGGCGGGCTGCCCCGCGACCACGCCGGATTCCGCGAACTCGGCCTCACCGGAATCGAGTTCGCCGCCTTCCGGACCGCCCACCCGGAAGGACTCGGCACCGACCTCACCGCCCTGCGCAGCCCCGGCGCCGCCACCGAACCCGGCACCCTCTACCGGATCGACGGCGACCGCTGGTTCACCCAGCTCGACATCGGCCGGCCGCTGCCGTTCGCCGACGCCAGCGTCGACTGGGTCTACGCCGAGCACCTGATCGAGCACGTCACCATGCCGGTCGCGGTCGGCTGGCTGCGCGAGGCCCGCCGCGTCCTGCGCCCCGGCGGCGTGCTGCGCCTCACCACCCCGGACCTCGCCCGCTACCTGGCCGGCTACGCCAACGGGGACGGCTTCCTCGCCAAGCACCGCCGCCGCCTCACCACCCTCGGCTTCGGCCCGCCGATGCCCGCCCGCCCGGCCTTCCTGGTCAACCAGATCTTCCGTTACTACGGGCACCAGTGGATCTACGACCTGGACGAGCTGCGCCACGTCCTCGCCCTCGCCGGCTTCGAACCGGAGCGGATCCGCCACTGCGCCTACCGCCAGGGTGCCCGCCCCGACGTCGCCGACCTCGACACCGCGTTCCGCACCGACGAGACCGTCTACGTCGAAGCCGACCGCTAGGCCCGTAGACCCCTAGGCTCGTCAGGCCCTCGGGTCCTGAGGCCCTCAGCTCCTCAGGCCCTGAGTCCGCCCGCCGACGCCCCCGCACCGGATCTGTGCCGAATCTGTACCGAACGGGACCACCCATGCCCCTGCACCCCCAGGCCGAGGCGCTGCGCGCCCGGCGCGCGAGCAGCGGTGCGCCGCCGCTCTACACCCTCACGCTGGCCGAGGCCCGCGCCGCCGACCTCGCCGACATCCGCGCCGCGGCCGGGAGCCCCGAGCCGGTCGCCGCCGTCGAGGAGCACCGCATCCCCGGACCGGGCGGCGAACTCGCCCTACGGCTCTACCGTCCCGAGTCGCCCGGCCGTCAACTGCCGGCCCTGCTCTATCTGTTCGGCGGCGGGTGGGCCCTCGGCTCGCCCGACACCAGCGACGCGATCTGCCGCCGGCTGACCAACGCGGCCGGCTGCGTCACCGCCTCCGTCGGCTACCGGCTCGCCCCCGAACACCCCTTCCCCGCGGCCGTCCAGGACTGCCGCGCCGCGCTGTACTGGCTCGCCGCACACGCCGGCGAACTCGGCGTCGACCCGGGCCGGCTCGCCGTCGGCGGCGACAGCGCCGGCGGCAACCTCACCGCCGCCCTCACCCTGATCGCCCGCGACGAGAACGGCCCGGCCCTGCGCCACCAGCTGCTCGTCTACCCCAACACCGACCACGCCGCCGACACCCCCTCGCTGCGCGAGCACGACGACCCGATGCTCTTCAACCGCCGCTCGGTGGACTGGTACTGGGGCCACTACCTGGCCGACCCCGCCGACGGCGCCCACCCGCACGCCTCCCCGCTGCGCGCCCCCGGTCTGGCCGGACTGCCGCCCGCGACCGTCATCACCGCCGAGTACGACCCGCTGCGCGACGAGGGCGAGCAGTACGCCGAGGCGCTGCGCGCGGCCGGGGTGCCGGTGGAGAGCCGCCGCTACGACGGCATGCCGCACGGCTTCTTCGCCATGACCGGCACCCTGGACGCGGCCGCCGACGCCCAGCGCTACGCCGCCGAGCGGCTGCGCGAGGCCCTGCGGTGAGCGCGCCCGAGCCCCTGCCCCTGGCCGACCTGCACGCCAGCCTGGCCGACCCGCTGCTGGACGCGATGACCTTCCTCAACGAGGTCACCACCCGCTACCCCGACGCCGTCTCCTTCGCCCCCGGCCGCCCCTACGAGGGCTTCTTCGAACCCGAGGACGTCCCCGCCTACCTGGACACCTACCTCGCCCACCTGGCGGCCCGCGGCCTCGACCGGGACGCCGTGCGCACCGCGCTGTTCCAGTACGGCCCCACCAAGGGGATCATCGCCGACCTGGTCGCCCGCACCCTCGCCAACGACGAGGGCCTGGAGGTGGCCCCCGAGGCCCTGGTGCTGACGGTCGGCGCCCAGGAGGGCATGCTGCTCACCCTGCGCGCCCTGTGCGCCGGCCCGGACGACGTCCTGCTGGTCAGCTCGCCCTGCTACGTCGGCGTCACCGGCGCCGCCCGGCTGCTCGACCTGACCACCCTGCCCGTCCCCGAGGGCCCGGCCGGCGGCCCCGACCCGGAGGCCGTGCGCGCCGCCGCCCGGGCCGTGCGGGCCGAGGGCCGCCGCCCGCGCGCCCTCTACGTCGTCCCGGACTTCGCCAACCCCTCGGGCACCAGCATGCCCGTCGCGGCCCGCACCCGGCTGCTGGAGACGGCCGCCGAGGAGGGCCTGCTCGTCATCGAGGACAACCCGTACGGCTTCTTCGCCCGTGACCCGGGGGAGCGGCCGACGCTCAAGGCGCTCGACCGCCGCCGCCAGGTGGTCTACCTGGGCTCCTTCGCCAAGACCTGCTTCCCCGGCGCCCGCCTCGGCTACGTCGTGGCCGACCAGGAGGTGGCCGGCCCCGGCGGGCGGCGCACCCTGCTGGCGGACGAACTGGCCAAGCTGAAGAGCATGACGACGGTCAACACGCCCGCGCTCAGCCAGGCCGTCATCGGCGGCATGCTGCTGCGCCACGACTGCCGGCTGCGCGCCGCCAACGCCGCCTCCACGGCCCACTACGCGGCCGGCATGGACACCCTGCTGCGGGAGCTGGACCGGCACTTCCCGGCCTCCGAGCGGCGCCGGCTGGGCGTGTCCTGGAACCGGCCCGAGGGCGGCTTCTTCGCCGTGCTGACCGTCCCGTTCGCCGCCGACGACGCGGCGATGGAACGCTGCGCCCGCGGGTACGGGGTGCTGTGGACGCCGATGGCGCCGTTCTACCCGGCGGGCGGCGGGGAGCACCGCCTGCGGCTCTCGATCAGTTCACTGACGCAGGCTCAGATCATCGACGGTGTGGCCAAGTTGGCGGCGTTCATCGCCTCCTGAGCGATCGCTTCCTGGGCAATCGCTTCCTGAGCGGCGCTGGCGGCAACAGCAGGAGGGGGGGGGCGCGGGTGCCCGGGCCCCCCCCACCGGTCGGGGGTGAGCGCACCCCCGGGGGCTAATAACCCGCCCACCACGGCACCAGGCGAGTATAAA
>NZ_JBHWIJ010000050.1:30482-38029 GCF_042732255.1 Kitasatospora sp. NPDC059803
GGGGCGCGGGGGGCGGGGCCACGCGAGCCGCCCGTCTCTCGTCGGTGGGCCCCCGCCCGGCCCGCGGCGGGGGGGCCCCCCCGGCGGGGGGGGCCGCCGCGCCCCCCCCCCCCCCCTCCTCTCGTGTCGTGTCTCAGCGCACCCGGGTGGAGAACAACCGGGCCGACCAGTACACCGACAGCACGGTCATCACCACGACGACCAGCAGGCCCTGCCACACCGCACTGTCCCCGAGGTGGCCGGAGAACAGCGCACGCATGCCCTCCACCGCCCAGTAGAAGGGGTTCCACTTGGCGGTCTGCTGCAGCCAGTGCGGCGCCAGGGTGAGCGGCAGCAGCACCCCCGAGAGCAGTGCGATCGGCTGCGCGAGGGTGTTCACCACCGGTGCCATCGCCGCGTCCGTCGGCACCATCAGCGCGATGCCGTAGGAGATCGCCGAGGTCATCAGCGCCAGCAGCCCGAGCAGCAGGTAGGCGAGCAGCAGGTTCAGCGGGCTCACCCGCAGCCCGAACGGCAGCGCGATCAGGGTGATCAGGACGGCCTGCACCAGCAGCGCCACCATCTCCCGCAGCGCCCGCCCGAGCAGCAGCGCCAGTCGGCTCACCGGCGTCACCCGGGCGCGCTCGATGATGCCGGCCTTCAGCTCGCCGAGCAGGCTGAAGCCGGTGAACAGCCCGCCGAAGATGCACAGCACCGCCAGCAGGCCCGGCACGTACATCTGGTAGGTGTCGGCGTAGCTGCTGGTACCGCCGGGGACGAGCACCTTCTTCAGCAGCGGGGCGAACAGCAGCAGGTAGAGCACGGGCTGGATGATCCCGACGGCGATCCAGATCGGGGTGCGGATCATCAGCAGCACCTGGCGCTGGAAGACCAGCCAGGTGTCGCGGGCGAGCTTCATGGTCTCCCCAGGAATGGGCGGATCAGGACTGCTGGAGCGAACGGCCGGTGCGGGCCAGGAACACGTCGTCCAGGCTGGGGCGTTGGAGCTGGACGGTGCCGGGTGTCACGCCCGCCCCGTCCAGCGCGCGCAGCAGCTGCGGGATGGCCGCCGCGCCGTCCTCCAGGTAGAGCCGCAGTCCGTCCTCCCCGCTGAACTCCAGCCGGTGCAGGTAGGGCTGCGGGCGCAGCACCTCGGCGGCCCGCTCGGCGACGCCCTCTCCGGGCTCCAGTCCGAGCAGCACGACGTCGCCGGAGATCTCGCGCTTGAGCACCTCGGGCGTGCCCTCGGCCACCACCTGGCCGTGGTCGACGATCGCGACCCGGTCGCACAGGGCGTCGGCCTCGTCGAGGTAGTGCGTGGTGACGACGACGGTCATGCCCTCGGTGCGCAGCCGGCGGATCTCCTCCCACACGTACGCCCGGCTGGCCGGGTCCAGCCCGACCGTGGGCTCGTCCAGGAACAGCACCCGGGGCTCGTGGATGACGCCGAGCGCGATGTCCACCCGGCGGCGCTGGCCGCCGGAGTAGGTGGCGCACGGGCGGTCGCCGAATTCGGCCAGGTCGAAGGCCTTGAGCGCGCCCTCGGCGGCCTGGACGGCCTGCGCCTTGGCGGCGCCGTACATCCGGGCCTGGAGCACCAACTCCTCGCGGGCGCTGACGGTGTCGGTGGTGCCGCCGCCCTGGGCGACGTAGCCGATCCGGCGGCGTACACCGGCCGGGTCGGTGAAGAGGTCGGCCCCGGCGATGCTGGCCTGACCGCCGTCCGGGCGGATCAGGGTGGCCAGCATGCGCAGGGTGGTGGTCTTCCCGGCGCCGTTGGGCCCGAGGAAACCGTAGATCTCGCCCGCGTCGACGGACAGGTCGATGCCGCGCACAGCGTCGACGGTGGGGTTCTCGCCGCTCTTGCGGGAGGTCTTCTTGCGATAGGACTTGCGCAGTCCCGTGGTCTCGATCAACCGGAACTCCCGTGCTGGGATGGGCTGCCACGGCACCTGGGAAGGCGGTGCTCGGCACCTGCGAAGGCGGTGCTGGGCGCCACCCTAGGGCGAACCCCGGCCCGGAGACAATGGCCTAGACCAATGGACGTTGATCTTCCGGTCTGCTACAGGGACCCCGGTAGCGGCTGCCGGAAGTCCCGCCCGGCTCGGGCCGCCAGGCCCTCCAGCCGGTCCGCGGCCGTGGCCGCCCCGCCGCCCGCGCGCAGCGCCTCGCCGACCCGAACCGCGTCGCGCCGGTAGTCGGCCGTGTCCAGGACGGCCCGCAGGGCCTGCGCCAGCCGCTCCGGCGTCACCCGGGCGAACGGCACCCGCAGCCCCGCCCCGGCCGCCGCCACCTGCGCCGCGACGAACGGCTGGTCGTGCCGGATCGGTGCGGTGACCAGCGGCAGGCCGTGCGTCAGGGCCTCGCCGACGGTGTTCATCCCGCCGTGGCACAGCACCGCGTCCAGCGCGCCGCGCGCCATCAGCTCCAGCACCGGCGCCCGGTCCACCGCGACGGCCTGCGGCGGCAGTTCGGGCAGCAGCTCGCGCGGGGCGGCGAACACCGGCTGCACGTCGTCGCCGCACAGCTCCAGCGCCCGGGCGGCCCGCGCGTGGAAGTCCGTGCCCAGCTCGCCGGCCAGCGTGCCCATGGTGACCAGCACCCGTCGGCGCCCGGGCAGCAGCCGCTCCCACGGGAAGTCCGGATCGGCCGGCCGGGCGGACTGGACCGGCCCGACCAGCGCGTGGTGCGGGGGCGGCGCGTCGTCACCGGTCAGCGCGGGGCCGGTGGTCGCCAGCACCAGGGCGGGGGAGAAGCGCGGGTCCACGTACTCCTGCGCGGGCAGCCGGGCGCGCTCCCACAACCCGCGCAGCAGGCCGGTCATCCAGGCCTCCACCTGCGGCAATGCCCGGTACGGGCGGCCCAGTTCCATCGCCCCGGGCGCGAAGCTCGCCCACGGCAGGCCGTGCCGGTGGGCGGCCAGCGCGCCCGCCGGGGTGTGCTGGTCGACGAGCAGGACGTCCGGCCGGAACTCCCGCACGATCGCGTCCAGCGGCTTCGCGGTGAACCGCGCGTACGGGACGATGAAGCCCTCCCACAGCGAACGCAGCGCGGCGAGCCCGTGCCCGCCCTGCGCCCGGAACGCCCGGGTGCCGGTGCCGAGCAGCTGGGCCTGGGGGCCGAGCAGCGGGCGCAGCACCGACTCGGTGCCGGTCCATGCGACGTCGTGTCCGCGCGCGGTCAACTCGGCGGCGATGCCCGCCGCGGGATTGACGTGCCCGGTCAACGGGGGCATCACCAGCAGGAACCGGGTCATCGTGCACCCTCCTCGGGGATCAGTTTCTGCAGGTCGGCGACGGTCAGCGCTTCCAAGGCGGCCAGGTCCAGCCCGGCGCGCAGCCGGGCCAGGTCGGCGGCCGGGCCGAAGCGTTCGCGCAGGCGCCCGGCGAGCGCGGCCAGCTCGCCCTCGTCGAGCAGCAGGTCGCCGTCCAGCCGGGCGTCCGGGGTCAGCCGGTCGGCCCAGCCGGGGGGCGCCCCGGCGGCCTCGACCAGCAGGGCGACCAGCTCGGGGTGCAACGGCGCGGCGGGGTGGTGCGGTTCACGGTCGGACGACGTGTGAGAAATGGCATCGGACATCGAAGGGGGTCTCCCGCCTGCTCGACGGCACGGGGGTGAACGCGCCCGCCCCGGAGGCGGATTCGGCGGCCTCGGAGACGAACGCGACGGTGAAGGGGCCCGAGATCACTTGTGCGACCAGGCGGGCGTCGGAATACTAGCCCGCGTGACAGCACTGGAGGCAGTGGCCGTTCACCTCCCCCCGCACGCCGTGCCCATCGAGGCGGTTGGTGAGCGGATCGGCCTGACCCCACGTCAACTTCGACTCTTCCGCCGCTTCCACGGACTGGACCAGCTCCGTCTGGACCCGTCCGGGACGCTGCCCGACCTGCTTGACTCCGCCCTCGACAACCTGCCTGAGCTGCGCGGACGCGAACGGGACGTCCGCTTCGTGATCCACGCGCGCAGCATGCCGGTGGCGGTGCCCTACCCGCTCAACCCACTGCACGACCTGCTCGCCCCGCGCGGCCTCGCGCACGCCAACGCCTTCACGGTGACCCACCACGCGTGCGCGGTGGGCCTGCTGGCCATCGACCTGGCCGGCCGGCTGCTCGCCGCCGAGCCCGACCCGCGGGCGCTGGCGCTCATCCTGGCGGGCGAGAAGACCTTCACCAAGGACGCCCAGGTGGTGCCCGAGACGGGTATCTTCGCCGAGGGCGCGGCCGCCTGTCTGGTGAGCGCCGACGGCGAGCGCCACCGGGTGCTCTCCTTCGCGGTGCGCCAGCGCCCGGAGTTCGACGGCCGGCTGGCCGAGGACGCGGACCTCCTGGGCCGCTACCAGCGCGAGTACCCCAACGTGATGGTGGAGGCGATCGAGGCCGCCCTGGACGAGGCAGGTCTGGACCTCTCCGACCTGGCCGCGGTGCTTCCGCACAACGTCAACCAGGCGTCGTGGCGGATGATAGCGCGCCGGATCGGCTATCCGCTCGACAAGGTGGTGCTGGACAACGTGCTGTCGGTGGGGCACAGTTTCGCTGCGGACAGCCTCATCAATCTTCACACCGCCACCACGCGGGGGCTGCTGCGCCGCGGCGACCACTACCTGATCGCCGCCGCCGGTGTCGGAGCCACGTTCTCCGCGATGGCGGTCCGCTGCTGACGAAGCGTCGGCTTCGTCCATCCTTCCCATGCCAGACCACTCTCCCACGTACGACGGGACGGGACACCCATGTCAGAACCTGTGGTCCAGACCACTGACCCCGAGCTGCGCGAGCGGATCCGCACCGGCATCGGCGAACTGCTGCCCCGCGTCCTCAAGCGCGAGCTGCCCGAGATCCCCGAGAACGCCTGCCTCTTCGATGATCTCGGCCTGACCTCGGCCGGCACCATCGAGCTCATCCTGGAGCTGGAGGAGTCGCTCGACATCCAGGTGGACGTCGAGCAGATCACCGAGGACGACCTGCGCTCGGTCACCAAGCTGGCCGACTACGTCGCCGGACACGTCATCCCCGAGGACTGACCAGGTGGCCGACCACGGCCTGCGGATCACCCGGGCGCTCGCGCGGCGCTTCGACGGGCGCTCGGAGGCCTCGCTCCACCCGGACCTGCGGGTGTTCGTCTCCGACCTCGTCCGCCCCTACGGCCTGCCGCTGCGCGAGGACCTGCTGCGCGAGGGCGTCGGCCACTCCTACGAGGAGCTGGCCGCCGACCTGCTGCGCGAGGCGCTCGCCGAGGACGAGCCCGTCGACCTGCTGATCCTGGCCTTCGACACCCCGGACGTCCGACCGGGCGCGCCGTCCTCGCTGGCGCTCAGCCGGTCCTGTCCGGGCACGCCGCTCGCCTTCGCGGTCTGCGACCAGGGCGTCGCCGCGGCCTTCACCGCGCTGCGCCTCGCGGTCGACTACCACCGCACCGGATCCTGCCGTCGGGCGGTCGTGGTGCTCGCCGAGCAGACCGCGCTGCACCACGAGCCGGCCGCGCCGGTGTCGCTTCCGGAGCGGCACGGCGTGGTGGTGCTGGTCTGCGAGGAGGCCCCCGGGCCTGATATGGCGATCCATCAGATACCTGGCGCCGGGCTGTCGGACGCGGTGGTGCGGGATCGGGCTACCGGGCTGGGGCCCGACCCGGCGCTCGTGCTCGGCCCCGGGCTGGCCGGTGCCGACTGTCCGGCCGCCCAGCCGTTCACCGGGGCCTGGGCGGAGCTCGCCGAGCAGCTGCCCGCCTGGCGGGCGCAGGGGCGCCCCGTCCTGGTCGCCGACCTGGACCGCCGGCTCGGCGTGCTGAGCACGTTGACCCTTCCGTAGCCATGGTTCGGTTCATGCCAACTTGCCTGCCTCGCACAGGAATTGATGAACCATCGGTTTGGTAGACGATTGGTCTGGACCAGCGTGCGAGGTCGCTGGTAGCGTCCCGATCGCACCCCCGCTGAACCCTTCCCGGCGAGCCGAAAGGCGCGTACGACGTGACCCCGTACGGCGAGACACAGAGCAGTAGGCGGATCGAGGTCCGGTACGCGGCCCCGGCCGACGGTTCGGCCGGCGGTTCGGGGCCGCTCACGCTCGGCCAGGACAACATGATCCGGTGCATCGGGCGCGACGCCCCCGAGCAGATCAACAAGGATTCGCTCTGGCCCGTCCCGGACGGCACCTCGGTGTCGGCCGGGGTGGCCGCCCTGCGCCGGCTCGTCGAACGGCACGAGTCGCTGCGCACCTCCTTCCCCGCCGGCCCCGGCGCGGACGGCTTCCCGGAGCGCCAAGTGGTGCACCCGGAAGGCCGGTTCACCGTCACCGTGATCGAGGCGGGCGATCGCGACGGCACCCAACTGGACGCGTTCGCAGCGGAGTTGGGCCGAGCCGACGTCGCCGTTCCGTTCGACCTGGCCGCCGCCCCGCGGCTGCGCGGCACCCTCGTCGCCGACGGGGAGCAACTGCTGCGGCTGGTCGCGGTGGTCTGCCACGCGGGCGCCGACGGCGCCGCCACCGTGCTGCTGATCCAGGACTGGCTGGACCTCGCCGCCGGCAAGGACCTCCCGCCGGTCACCGCCCCGACCCCGCTGCGGATCGCGGACGCGGAACGGAGCGCGCAGGGCCGCCGCAAGTCGGCCGCCGCCCTGCGGTACTGGGCCCGCAGCCTCGCCACCGGCCCGCAGGTGGTGTTCGCCGACGCGCGGATCACCGGCCCCCCGCGCGACCACTCGGCCGTCCTGGTCCGCTCCCGCACCGCCGCCGAGGACCTCGCCGCCGTCTGCCGCCGCACCGGCGCGAGCCCGTCCGTCGTCCTGCTCGCCGCCTTCGCCGCGCTCGTCACGCACCGGTCCGGCCGTCCCGAGCTGGCGCTCTCGGCGCTCTCCGCGAACCGCCAGCGCGCCGCCCTGGTCGACCACGTCGGCACCCTGGCGCAGGACGCCCTGATCCGGCTCGACACCGGGGCGGCCGACCTCGACCAGCTGATCGGCCGGGCCAAGGCGGCCTCGCTGAGCGCCTACTGGCACAGCACCCTGGACGCCGAACAGGTCTGGCGGCTCATCGAGGACTGCGCCCACCTGCGCGGCAGCCGCTTCCCCCGGCATGTCGTGGTCAACGACCTGAGCCTGACCATCCCCGCGGCCGTCGCCGACGCCCAACCCGCCGCGGCCGCCGACCCCGAACTGACCCGGGTGCCCGCCCCGCCGCTGCCGGTCCGGCTGATGTTCACCATCCTGCGGATCAGCGGCAGCCTCGACTTCGCCCTGATCAGCTGCCCGCAGGTGCTGGACCCGGACGAGACCGACCGGTTCGCGCGGGCGCTGCTCGCCGTCCTCGCCGCCGCCGCCCGCGGGCCCGTGCCGCTCGACGCCCTGCCCGGTGTCGGCGGCGTGCCGACCCCCGGCCGGAGCGGGGAGTGGCACCTGGTCGACGGTTCCTGGATCGACCTGGCCGCCGTCCGCGCCCTGCTGGAGGCCGCCCTCGGCGCGCGGGGGGCCCCCGCCCCCGACCGCCGACGGCTGGGCGTGGCGCCCCCGGCGGTGTTCCGGGTCGAGGTAGCGGCTCTTCACGGATCCGCGCAGCTTCGCGGCGTCGCGCGGTGCCGGCGAC
>NZ_JBHWIJ010000051.1:0-18059 GCF_042732255.1 Kitasatospora sp. NPDC059803
CACGTATGGATGGCCGGACTCTTTTCCGTGCGCCTGCGGTGTCGCGGACCCTCTCCGATGGGATCGGGCCGCCCACCGGCCCCGAGGCCGCGTCTCGCGCGGCTGAGTGCTGCCGTGCCCCCGAGTAGGACGGCAGCGGTGACGGCAGGAGGTACCACCCCGCCGATGGCGGGGCGTGACCGCCTCCGGGCGGGATCAGCTTTCGGCGAGGATGTGGGACAGCTCCCGGTCGAGGTCGAAGTGGCGGTGTTCGGTGCCGGGTGGCACCGCGGCGTCCGTCCGCTTGAGAAATGACTCAAGCGCCCGGGCCGGGGCTTCCAGCAGGGCTTCTCCTTCCGGAGAGCTCAGCGCGATGCAGACCACCCCTTGCCCGTGGCTGCGGGACGGCCAGACCCGGACGTCGCCGGTACCGGTCGGTCGGTGCAGCCCCTCCGCGAGGAGATCTCGGGCGAACACCCACTCCACGGTCTCGTCGGCGCCCGTGTGGAACGTGGCGTGCACGGCGTAGGGGTCGGCGGTGTCGTAGCGCAGGCCCGCGGGGACGGGCAGTGAGGACTCGCTGGACACGATGAGGCGCAGGTGCAGCTCGCAGCTGACCGTGGTGTTCATAAGCGCCATGGCCTTTCGCTCAGTGTGCGCTCGGGGAATCGCACGTCGGCGAACGGACCATCCCACCCCCAAGCCCGATGTAAACCCCTCTGTCCCGATTCGGGCGCGAGTCGTACCCCTTACGGCGCATTGCGGAATCATCCCGGAGTGGCCCGGTCGGGCATTACCGGGCCGCTTCTTGGTTAGTTTCCTGGCATGACTGTGCGAAACGACAAGACGGCCAAGAACACGGGATCGGGTGAACCGGTCACGTCGGATGACGCGGCCGGCTCCCGCGCCCCGGCGTTCGTCCGCCGCTCGCGGCCGCTGCACCTCGCCTGGCAGGTGGCGATCTTCCTGGCCGGCCTCGCCGTGGTCGTCCTCGGCGTGATCATGCTGCCGCTGCCCGGCCCCGGCTGGGTGGTGATCTTCCTGGGCATGGGGGTCTGGGCCACCGAGTTCGACTGGGCCCGGCTGGTGCTGCGGTGGAGCCGCCGCAAGGTCGCCGAGGCCGCCCGGCGGGCCATGGACCCTCGGGTGCGCCGCCGCAACCTCACCGTCACCGCCATCGGCCTCGCCGCGGTCGTCGGGATCGGCGGCTGGTACTTCGCCCGCTACGGCCTGGCCGTCCCCTGGACGGCGGGCGAGAGCTGAGCCGCCCGGGGCCGGGGGCCGCCGTGACCAGGGTGTTCGGACCACCCTCCGGGATGCGGTAATGTTTTCCCTGCACCCGGGCGATTAGCTCAGCGGGAGAGCACTTCGTTCACACCGAAGGGGTCACTGGTTCGATCCCAGTATCGCCCACCGGACAGCACGCAGGCCCTGACCAGGAAACCGGTCAGGGCCTGCGGCGCGTTCGGGGCCGGCGCTCGCGGGCATCCGTCGGCCGCCGCTACGCCGCCGCCTCGCAGCCGTGTTCGGGCTCCAGCCGGCGGCCGCAGCCGCACCGGGCCGGCCGCAGCGGCCAGGACAGGTCCACCCGCTCCGGCGTCCCCGACCGGTCGAACCAGTTCTGCAGCCCCCGCGCCTGCGCCGCGTGCCAGACCGCCTGCCGCAGGTGCAGCTCCGCCGCCGTCAGCCCGCCCAGCGCCGCCGGGTAGCGGGCGCCTATCCGCCGGGTCAGCGCCAGCGCCGCCGTCGCGTCCGCCGCCGCGTCGTGCGCCCCGGCCAGCTCCACGCCGTAGTGCGCGCACAGGTCGGTCAGCGTCCGACGGCCCTTGCGGTAGCGGTCCACGTGCTTGTCCAGCACCCGCGGATCCAGCACCACCAGCCCGGCCGTGCCCACCCCGTCGGTCAGCGTCAGCCCGTGATGGCGGCGCAGCTCCCGGTCCAGCAGCGTCAGGTCGTACGGCGCGTTCATCACCACCACCGGGCGCCCGGCCCTCGCCTGGTCCGCCAGCGCGCGGGTGACCTCCGCCACCACCGCGCCGACCGGGCGCCCGTGCGTCCGGGCGTGCTCGTCGGTGATGCCGTGCACCGCCCGGGCACCGTCCGGGATCGGGACGCCCGGATCGGCGAGCCAGGTGGTGGTCTGCACCGGCCGACCCGGGGCGAGTTGGACGACCAGGGCGGCCGAGACGATCCGATCGGTCTCGACGTCCACTCCGGTGGTCTCGGTGTCGAAGGAGGCGAGTGGGCCGGTGTACCAGTGCTGCTGCATGACTGCCCCTCAGGCGAGCGTTCCGCGCGCCCGGTTGATACCCGGTTCTGACACCCGTTCAACCGTTTGGCGCAAGCCCGACCGGGGATCCTGCCCGTGGGCCCGTCGTTCCGATCCGGACGGGCCCGGAGCAGGGGGAGGCCACGGGGCGATGGCACTCACGCAGCCGCAGCCCGAGGGAGCGGCGGCCGTTCTACGGGGGAACCTGGCGGTCACCGCCTGCATGGAGACGCTGCAGGTCGGCTACCTGCACGCGGTCGCCGCCGCGGCCGGCTGCTCGCTCTCCCAGCCGTTCCCGGACAACGGGATCGACTGGCAGGTCAGCCACGGCTCCCGGGCGCACGAGGTGGACGACGAGGTCACCATCAAGATCCAGCTGAAGGCCACCCAGCAGATCGCGGCCGATCCGACCGGGCCGTTCTTCAGCTTCACCCTCGACAACGACCACCTGCGCAAGCTCGCCCGGGCGAGGGTCGCCGTGCCGCGCATCCTGGTCGTGATGCTGCTGCCGCGGCGGGTCGACCGCTGGCTGCACGCCCGCCCGGACGCGCTGGAACTGCGGCACTGCTGTTACTGGGTCAACCTGGCCGGCCACCCGGTCACCGGACAGCGGCGCACCAACGTGCGGGTCCCCACCGGCAAGGTCTTCGACGACCGCGCGCTCTGCGACATCATGGCCCGGGTCGGCGCGGGTGGCAGCCCGTGACCGCCCGCCCCGGTCCCGGCCCCGGCAGCGAGGAGCAGCCCCCATGACACCGCCGCACGCACCCGGCGAGCCGGTCCAGGCCCTGCCCGACCCCGCCGCAGTCGACCCGGCGGTGCTCGCCACCCTGCTCGCCCGGCACGGCTGGGTCCGGCGCGGCGGCCCCGCCGCCCGCTACGGCCGCTGGACGCCGCCCGATGACGAGTCCGGCACCAGCGTCCTCGTCCCCGCCGGGGACGGCTTCGACGACGCCGTCGACCTCCTCGCCGACGCCGTCACCGCGCTGTCCCGCTCCTCCACCCCGTCCGCCCGCGCCATCCTGCTCGCACTCGCCGTCCCCGGCGACGAACTGCGCTGGCACCGGGAGCCGGCCGGCCCCGCCGAGGCCGCCACCTGGGACGACGCCGAGCGGCTCCAACGGGCGGCCCGCGCGATGCTCGCCGCCGGGGCCAAGGCCGGCCGGGCCACGGCCGCCTACTTCGGCGCCCGGCTGGACGCCCACGCCGGGGACTTCCTGGACCGCGTCCTGGTCGTCGAGCAGGGCGCGGCCCTCACCGCCTACACCCCCGCGCCCGAGGGCCGGGCCGCCGTCACCACCCTGGTCCGCGCCCTGGAGGCACTGCGCGACGCCGTCGACTACCGCCGGGTCAGCGGGGGGCCCGAGGCCTTCGAGAACGCCGTCCAGGCCGGAGTCAGCCGGGAACTCGTCCAGTCCGTCGAGGACCTGGTCCGCGGCGCGACGGCGACCAGGCTGACCGTCGCCTGGTCCGCCACCGCCGGGACCCCGGGCGGCTTCGGGGACCGCCGGGTCGTCCTCGACTTCTCGCCCGGCGACCTGCCCGCCCTGACCGAGGCCGCCGAACTGCTCGAACGGATCGAGCCCGCCGTCGCCGTCACCGTCGTCGGCGTGGTCGTCCGGCTCAAGCGCGCCGACCCGGCCGGACCGGGCGCGGTACGGCTGCGCGTCCTCGGCGGCGCCGAAGTCCGCGAACTCAAGCTCCGCCTGCCCGACCCCGACTACCGGCTCGCCGCCGAGGCCCACCTCGCGGGCCTGCCGGTCCGGGTCGCCGGCCGGCTGGAGAGCCGCGGCGGCTTCCGCCGGCTCACCCGGCCGCAGGGCCTGGAACTGTGCGGCTGGGAGGACGCCGACCGCGAGCGGCTGCTGAAGTCCCTCGGGGAGGGACTCGGCGAAGAACTCGGCGAAGAGCTCGACGGAGGCCTCGGGGAAGGGGGAGAGGGGGCGTAGGTGCGCGGCCGGGTCGACGCGCTCGGTACCATCGTCACGCGCAGCGCAGTGTTGCGTCCTCTGAATCCAGCACGTCAGGAGAGACCGGTGACGGACGTCCGGGTAATCATCAACCGCGAACCCGATCGGGAAGAGCGCGTGGTGACCACGGGCACTACGGCCGCCGAGCTCTTCGCCGACGACCGCTCGATCATCGCCGCCCGCGTCGGCGGCCAGCTCAAGGACCTCGCCTACGCCGTCCAGGACGGCGACGAGGTCGAGCCGGTCGCGATCGGCAGCAAGGACGGCCTGGACATCCTGCGCCACTCCACCGCGCACGTCATGGCGCAGGCCGTGCAGCAGCTCTACCCCGAGGCCAAGCTCGGCATCGGCCCGCCGGTCAAGGACGGCTTCTACTACGACTTCGACGTCGAGAAGCCCTTCCACCCCGATGACCTCAAGGCCATCGAGAAGCGGATGCAGGAGATCATCAAGCGCGGGCAGAAGTTCTCCCGCCGCGTGGTCACCGACGAGTCCGCCCGCGAGGAGCTGGCCGCCGAGCCGTACAAGCTGGAGCTGATCGGCCTCAAGGGCTCCGCCGCCACCGCCGGCGAGGGCGCCGACGTCGAGGTCGGCGCCGGCGAGCTCACCATCTACGACAACCTGGACGCCAAGACCGGCGAGCAGTGCTGGGGCGACCTCTGCCGCGGCCCGCACCTGCCCAGCACCCGGTACATCCCGGCGTTCAAGCTGATGCGCAACGCGGCCGCCTACTGGCGCGGCAGCGAGAAGAACCCCATGTTGCAGCGCATCTACGGGACCGCCTGGCCGACCAAGGACGAGCTCAAGGCCCACCTCGACTTCCTGATCGAGGCCGAGAAGCGCGACCACCGCAAGCTCGGCAACGAGCTGGACCTCTTCTCCATCCCCGAGGAGATCGGCTCCGGCCTCGCCGTCTTCCACCCCAAGGGCGGCATCATCCGCCGGGCGATGGAGGACTACTCGCGCAAGCGGCACGAGGAAGAGGGCTACGAGTTCGTCTACACCCCGCACGCCACCAAGGGGAAGCTCTTCGAGAAGAGCGGCCACCTCGACTGGTACGCGGACGGTATGTACCCGCCCATGCAGCTCGACGAGGGCGTGGACTACTACCTCAAGCCGATGAACTGCCCGATGCACAACCTGATCTTCGACGCGCGCGGCCGCTCGTACCGTGAACTGCCGCTGCGCCTCTTCGAGTTCGGGACGGTGTACCGCTACGAGAAGTCCGGCGTCGTGCACGGCCTGACCCGCGCCCGCGGCTTCACGCAGGACGACGCGCACATCTACTGCACCCGCGAGCAGATGGCGGAGGAGCTCGACTCGACGCTGACCTTCGTGCTCAACCTGCTCCGCGACTACGGTCTGACCGACTTCTACCTGGAGCTGTCGACCAAGGACCCGGTCAAGTACGTCGGCTCGGACGAGACCTGGGAGGAGGCCACCGCCGTCCTCGCCAGCGTGGCCGAGAAGCAGGGGCTGCCGCTGGTGCCGGACCCGGGCGGCGCGGCCTTCTACGGCCCGAAGATCTCGGTCCAGGCGCGCGACGCGATCGGCCGGACCTGGCAGATGTCGACGATCCAGCTCGACTTCAACCTCCCCGAACGTTTCGATCTTGAGTACACGGCGGCGGACGGCTCGCGCCAGCGGCCGGTCATGATCCACCGCGCGCTGTTCGGCAGCATCGAGCGGTTCTTCGCGGTGCTGCTGGAGCACTACGCCGGCGCCATGCCGCCGTGGCTGGCCCCGGTCACCGTGACGGGCATCCCGATCACCGACGAGCACGTGCCGTACCTGCTGGAGGTCGCGGCCGAGCTGAAGAAGCAGGGGATCCGGGTCGAGGTGGACACCTCGGACGACCGCATGCAGAAGAAGATCAGGAACGCGCAGAGGTCCAAGACGCCGTTCATGCTGATCGCGGGCAACGACGACGTCGAGGCGGGCGCGGTGTCCTTCCGCTACCGCAACGGCGAGCAGAAGAACGGCGTGCCGGTGGCGGACGCCGTCGCCGAGATCGTGGAAGCGGTGAAGAACCGCATCCAGGTGTGACGCCTTCGGACCACCACGCGCGGGGCGGGCTCTTGATGAGTCCGCCCCGCGCGGCTTTGCAAGCAGCGCTGGGCGAATATGCTGATCAGCATGACGACTGAGCCGGAACTGCAGCGGGGCGTCGGGGAGCCGGACGGCTTCCGCCGCCTGTGGACCCCCCATCGGATGGCGTACATCCAGGGTGAGAACAAGCCCACCGGTCCGGCTCCGGACGACGGTTGTCCGTTCTGCTCGATCCCCTCGCTGAGTGACGAGGACGGGCTGGTCATCGCCCGGGGCGCCGCCGTGTTCGCGGTGCTGAACCTGTACCCGTACAACGGCGGCCACTTGATGGTGGTCCCGTACCGGCACGTCGCGGACTACACCGACCTGGACGAGGCGGAGACGGCCGAGCTGGCCGACTTCACCAAGCGGGCGATGACCGCGCTGCGGGCGGCCTCGGGGGCGCACGGGTTCAACATCGGGATGAACCAGGGCACGGCGGCCGGTGCCGGGATCGCGGCGCACCTGCACCAGCACGTGGTGCCGCGCTGGGGCGGGGACACCAACTTCATGCCGGTGGTCGGCCACACCAAGGTGCTGCCGCAACTGCTGGCGGACACCCGGAAGATGCTGGCCGAGGCCTGGCCGCAGGACTGATCGGGAACGCCGGAGGGGCCCGTCACCGCTGAGTCGGTGGCGGGCCCCTCCGGTGTGCGCGGGCCGGGGTTACTCGAACTGGTCGACCTTGTACGGGCGGGTGCCCTGGGCCTCGGACTTGATGATCGACGCGCGGTTCTTGAAGCGGTCGGTGTCCAGGTCGTGCTCCTCCAGGAACTCCAGGGTGGCGGCGTGCACGGCGCCGAGGACCGGGACGGAGGCGTTGAGCGCGTTGTCGGTCATGAACCGGCTGCCCCACGGCGGGCTCGCCCAGGCGTGCCGGAAGCCGAACGGCTCGGGCAGGCCCAGGCCGCCGCCGAGCCAGGAGAGCAGCCCGGGGGCGCGGGTGAGCGGCGCGCGCAGGGCCTGGCGGACCACCTCGTCGTTGTCGATCAGGGGGAGCTTGACGGTGCGCTCCTCCCAGAACTTGCCGGTCTTCTGGACGGTCTTCTCCTTGGCCGAGGGCTTGTCGGAGAAGACGCCGTTGACCGGGCCGAGCGCGTAGCCGGCGACGGTGACGGTGAGGGTGTTGGCGAGCAGGGTGACGGTGATGGTGAAGGTGATGATCAGCTTGCCGTCGAAGGTGATGAACTGGGTGGCGAGGTAGTGCCGGGGGCCGCCGCCGGCGAAGGTCTGCTTGTCGGCGATGGTCTGGAGGGCGAAGTCGCGCATCCGGTCGCCGTCCATGTCGGCGTTGCCGGGGCGGGAGATCTCGTCGGCGTTCTCGCCGATTTCGAGGACCGCCCACTGCTTGACCGTGATGTTGGTCATCCCGCTGTTGGCGACCTCGCTGACGGCGAGCCCCTTGAGGTGCGAGGAGATCTTCCGGACGAGGTCCCAGGGGTGGAAGGCGCGGAAGTCGGAGTGGCCCGCGGCGGGGCGCATCACGTCGACCAGGCGCCATTCGCCCCAGCGCTTGCCGACGCCGAGGATGCCCTTGGGGCCGGCGTAGTGCTGGACGTTGGTCTCCTGCTCGGCCTCCATGCGGGCGAGCTTGTCGCGCAGGTCGACGGCCTTCTTGTCGAGGTCGTCGCGGGGGACGGCCTTGGAGACGGTGGCGGCGACGGAGCTGCCCTCGGCGAGGGCGAGCCAGCGTTCGCGGAGCTCCTTGGTGGAGCGCAGCACGATGCGCCGGGCGAGGATCCCGCCGATGATCGGCGGGATCATGGCGACGCGCAGGTAGATGCCGAGCGGGCCGTTGACGGGGGGCTTGACGAGGAACAGGACGGAGACCACGGCGGCGGCCAGGAGCGCGAGGGCGCCGTAGAGCTCGTCCTGGAGGGCCTTGCCCTTCATGAGGTAGATGCGCAGGTAGAACGCACCGATCCAGATCAGGGTGCCGGGCAGGGCGAGCAGGCCGAAGAGCACGGTGACCACGGTGAGCTTGCGGTCCCGTGCGGCCCGCAACTCCTGTGCGGCCAGGCAGTGTTCGACGATCTGGCGGGTGTCGGTGCCGAACGAGGGCACGATCGGCTTGCGCCCGGCACCGACGGTGCGGGAGATGACGGCGGCGCTGAACGCCTCGCCGAGGTTCGCCTCGAAGAGCTTGAACCGGGGCTTCTTGTGGGTCGCGGCGGTGACCTTGCCGACGAAGTCCTCGATCTTGCCGTCGCGGTACGCGACCGAGGAGAGCGCCGGGGTGACTCCGGTTTGCGGCCCGGCGTCGGTGCGGGGTATCTGCGCACCCGGAGTCATGTCGAGTGTGGTCACGGTGGCGTCCCCTCCTCCCCTTGTCAGCGGCAGGTTATCGTGCCGTGGTGTCGCCGCGCGCATGATCGTCTGAAGTGCCGTCACGATCGGGCCGCGCCCGGGCTTGAGAGGCATGATGCCCAGCTTCGGGCTGGTCGATACCCGGTCTGCGGCGGGTCGTCGGGGTGGGGCAGGATGGCCGTGACGGCGAGGAAGGGAGCCCAGGCGATGGATCCGGTGCTGGTGTTCGACGGGGACTGTTCGTTCTGCTCGTCCTGCGTGCGGTGGGCGGAGCGCTATCTGCGGCAGACGCTGGCCTCGGGGGGCTGGGACGCGGTGCCGTTCCAGTTCGAGGACCTGGCGGCGCTGGACGCGCGCGCGGGCGGGCGGGGCGAGGTGACCGCGGAGCGGGCCGAGCGCGAGGTGCTGTGGGTGACGCCGGCGGGCCGGGTGTACGGGGGCGCGCAGGCGGTGGCGCGGCTGCTGATGCGTTCGGGCGGCGCGTGGGCGTACCTGGGGGCGGTGTTGGCGTCGGCGCCGGTGCGGCCGGTGGCGGGCCTGGCGTACCGCTGGGTGGCGCGCAACCGGCACCGGATGCCGGGGGGTACGGCGGCGTGCGCGCTGCCTCGGCGCCAGGGCGCTCAGTCGGTGTAGCGGGTGGCCAGGGCGGTCGGCATGGGTTCGTGGCGCAGGTAGGCGCGGGAGAACTCGGCGGTGCCGTGGGTGAGCGAGCGCAGGTCGACCGGGTAGCGGACGAGTTCGAGTTCGGGGACCTCGGCGCGCAGCAGGGTCAGGCCGGGGCCGCCGGTCTCGGTGCCGAGGACGCGGCCGCGGCGGGCGGAGAGGTCGCCGAGGACGGCGCCGAGGTAGTCGTCGGGCAGCAGGACGGTGACGGCGGCGACGGGTTCGAGCAGCCGGATGACGGCGTGTTCGGCGGCGTCGCGCAGGGCGAGGGCGGCGGCGGCCTGGAAGGCCGCGTCGGAGGAGTCCACGGAGTGGGCCTTGCCGTCGGTGAGGGTGACCCGGACGTCGACGAGCGGGTGGCCGGTGGCGACGCCCTTGGCGAGCTGGGCGCGCAGGCCCTTCTCGACGGAGGGGATGAAGTGCTTGGGGACGGCGCCGCCGACGACGTGCTCCTGGAACTCGAAGCCGGAGCCGGCCGGGAGGGGTTCGACCTCCAGGTCGCAGATGGCGTACTGGCCGTGGCCGCCGGACTGCTTGACGAGCCGGCCGTGGCCGGCGGCGGCGGTGCCGAAGGTCTCGCGGAGGGCGACCTGGGGTTCGACGGTGTCGACGTGGACGCCGTGCCGGGTGCGCAGGCGGTCGAGGACGACCTCGGCGTGGGCCTCGCCGGTGCACCAGAGGACGAGCTGGTGGGTGGCGGGGTTCTGTTCGAGGCGTAGGGCCGGGTCCTCGGCGGTGAGGCGGGTGAGGGCCTGGGAGAGCTTGTCGTCGTCGGCCTTGCTGTGGGCTTCGACGGCGATCGGGAGCAGGGGCTCGGGGAGGTTCCAGCCGTCGAGGTCGACGGGGTGGCCGGGGTCGTGGACGGTGTCGCCGGCGCGGGCGGTGGTGAGCTTGGCGATGCAGACGAGGTCGCCGGCGACGGCGTGCGGGACGGGCCGCTGGAGCTTGCCGAAGGGGCTGCTGAGGGCGGTGACGCGTTCGTCGCCGTTCTGGTCGGCGCTGTGGGCGGGGCCGGCGAGGTGGATGCGGGTGTCGGGGCGCAGGGTGCCGGCGTACAGGCGCAGCAGGCTGATCCGGCCGACGTAGGTGTCGCCGGTGACGCGGACGACCTGGGCGGCGAGCGGGGCGTCGGGGTCGCAGTCGGGGGCTGGGCGGGTGCGTTCGCTGGGGTCGGGGAAGGTGTGGACGATCAGGTCGAGGAGTTCGGTGGCGCCGAGGCCGTTCTCGCTGGTGGGGACGGCGGGGTGGAGGGCGCAGCCGAGGACTTCGCGGCGCAGGCCGGCTTCGAGGGCGTCGGTGTCGAGGGTGTCGCCGGAGAGGTAGCGCTCCATGAGGGTGTCGTCCTGGCCGGAGATGGCCTCGACGAGGCTGTCGTGGGCGGGCCCGGTGTCGGGCAGCGGGGTGGCCCGGCCGTAGGTGTCGCCGGTGAGCAGGTCGACGCTGCCGTCGGGGCGGCCGTCGTGGAGGACGGGCAGGAAGAGCGGGCGGAGGGTGTCGGGGCCCAGGTCGAAGGCGTCGTGGCAGGCGGTGAGGATGTCGTCGAAGCCGGTGCGGGCGAGGTCGAGTTTGGCGACGGCGATGGCGCGCGGGATGCCTTCGGCGGCGCACTCGCGCCAGAGTGCGCGGGTGGGGGCGGTGACGGGGTCGGTGGCGGAGACGACGAAGACGGCGGCGTCGGCGGCGTGCAGGGCGGCGCGCAGGTCGGCGGTGAAGTCGGGGTGGCCGGGCGGGTCGATCAGGTTGATCTTGACGCCTTTCCATTCGAGCGGGAGCAGCGAGAGCTGGACGGAGCGCTGCTGGTGGTGCTCGATGTCCTCGTGGTCGGAGACGGTGGTGCCGTCGGTGACGCGACCTGCCCGGCCGGTGGCGCCGGAGGCGAGGGCGAGGGATTCGGCGAGGGTGGTCTTGCCCACACCGCTGGAGCCGATGAGGACGACGTTGCGCAGGTCCCGGGGGGCGGTGACGGCGGGCGCCTGGGCGGCTCGTGCCGTGCTGCGGTCGGGCATCGGGGTCTCCTCCCGTCGCGCCGGGGCTGTCCTTCGAAAGTGTAGGTGCGGGTGCTGCGGCGGCGCGTGTCGTACGGGTGGGCGGTGACCGTCCGTGTGTGGGACGTGGCCGGGGTGTCGTCGGGCGGTGCGTGCGACGGAGCGTGCCTCCGGCCTGGCTACGATGGGTGGGCCGGACGGGCTGATCCGTCCGGCCGTCTGCCGCGCGTGTTGCGCCAGGCGGGTACCAGGGAGATCGGAGCGGTCGGGAAGGCCATGCTCAACAAATACGCGCGTGCCTTCTTCACACGTGTTCTGACCCCGTTCGCCGCGTTCCTGATCCGGCTGGGCGTGAGCCCGGACGCCGTGACGCTGATCGGTACGGCCGGTTCGGTGGCCGGTGCGCTGGTGTTCTTCCCGCGCGGGGAGTTCTTCTGGGGCACCATCACGATCACGCTGTTCATCTTCTCGGACCTGGTGGACGGGAACATGGCCCGCCAGCTGGGCCGGAGCACCAGGTGGGGGGCGTTCCTGGACTCCACGCTGGACCGGGTCGCGGATGCGGCGATCTTCGGTGGTCTGGCGATGTGGTACGCGGGCAAGGGTGACGACAACCTGCTGTGCGCGGTGGCGATCTGCTGCCTGGCGAGCGGGCTGGTGGTGTCGTACACCAAGGCGCGGGCGCAGAGCCAGGGGCTGCCGTGCGACGTGTCGGGGCTGGTGGAGCGGGCCGAGCGGCTGGTGGCCAGCCTGGTGGCGGCCGGGGTCGCGGGTCTGCACAAGTTCGGGGTGCCGTACGTGGAGTGGCTGCTGCCGGTGGCGCTGTGGCTGGTCGCGGTGGGCAGTCTGGTGACGGTGGTCCAGCGCATGCTGACCGTGCGCCGGGAGGCGTTCGAGGCCGACCGAGCGGCGGCCGGGAGCTGATGGGGGGCGTCCTGCGGTGACGGACCGACTGGTGTACTGGGCGTACGCGCTGGGCTGGGCGGTGCTGAAGCACCTGCCGGAGCGGGTGGCGCGGGGCCTGTTCGACCGGCTGGCGGACTACGCCTGGCGTCGGCGGGGCAAGCGGGTGCTGCAGTTGGAGGCGAACCTGCGCCGGGTCCGTCCAGGGCTGGACGAGGCGGGCCTGCGGGCGCTGTCCCGGGCCGGGATGCGCTCGTACCTGCGGTACTGGATGGAGTCGTTCCGGCTGCCGGTCTGGAGTCGGGAGCGGGTGGCCCGGGACGTCCGGTCGGAGGGCCTGGAGAACCTGCGAGAGCACATCGAGGCCGGTCGGGGCGCGGTGATCGCGCTGCCGCACATGGGCAACTGGGACCTGGCGGGCACCTGGGTGGCGCAGCTGGGCTTCCCGTTCACCACGGTCGCGGAGCGGTTGAAGCCGGAGCGGCTGTTCGACCGGTTCGTGGAGTTCCGGGAGGGCCAGGGCATGGAGGTCCTGGCGTTGACCGGGGGCGGGGTGAACGTGATCGGCACGCTGGCGCGACGGCTGCGCGAGGGCCGGCTGGTCTGCCTGGTGGGGGACCGGGACCTCTCGGAGGCGGGCGTGGAGGTGTCGTTCTTCGGGGAGGCGACCCGGATGCCGGCCGGTCCGGCGGCGCTGTGCCAGCGCACCGGGGCGGCGCTGCTGCCGGTGACGCTCTGGTACGACGGCCCGGTGATGCGGGCGCGGATCCACCCCGAGGTGCCGGTGCCGCAGGAGGGCGACCGCAAGGAGCGGACGCAGGTGATGACGCAGGCGCTGGCGCAGGTGTGGGAGCAGGCGATCCGCGAGCACCCCGAGGACTGGCACATGCTGCAGCGGTTCTGGCTGGCCGACCTCCCGGTCCGTGAGACGGTGGAGGAGGCGGCCGCGCCGCACTCCGAGGCGGCCCGGGCGGCCGCGCCGGAGCCGGCCGGCGAGCCGGCGGCCGAGGCCTCCGGGTCCTGATCCCGGCCAGCAGGAGTACCCGAAGGAGCATGAGGAACCCGTGAAGATCGGCATCGTCTGCCCGTACGACTGGGACGTCCCCGGTGGGGTGCAGTTCCACATCCGGGACTTGGCCGAGCACCTGATCGGTCTGGGCCACGAGGTCTCGGTGCTGTCGCCGGCCGAGGACGAGGAGGCGCTGCCGCCGTACGTGGTCGGTGCCGGGCGGGCGGTGGCGGTGCCGTACAACGGGTCGGTGGCGCGGCTGAGCTTCGGCGTCCTGTCGGCGGCGCGGACGCGGCGGTGGCTGCACGAGGGCCGGTTCGACATCCTGCACGTGCACGAGCCGGCCGCGCCGAGCGTGTCGATGCTGGCCGCCTGGTCGGCGTCCGGGCCGATGGTGGGGACGTTCCACACCTCCAACCCGCGCTCGCGGGCGATGATCGCGGCCTCGCCGATCCTGCAGCCCGGCCTGGAGAAGATGCGGGCCCGGATCGCGGTGTCGGAGTACGCCCGGCGGACGCTGGTGGAGCACCTGGGCGGCGACGCGGTGGTGATCCCGAACGGCGTGGACGTCGGCTTCTTCGCGGACGCCGAGCCGGACGAGCGCTGGCGCGGCGGCGCGGCGGCGGGGGAGCCGGGCACGATCGGCTTCGTCGGCCGCATCAACGAGCCGCGCAAGGGCCTGCCGACGCTGCTGGCGGCGCTGCCGAAGATCCTGGCCGAGCGGCCGGGCGTGCGGCTGCTGGTGGCGGGCAAGGGGGACGAGGAGGAGGCCGTCGCCGGCCTGGCGCCGGAGGTCCGCCGGCAGGTGGAGTTCCTCGGCATGGTGAGCGACCGCGACAAGGCCCGGCTGCTGCGCAGCGTGGACCTGTACGTGGCGCCGAACACCGGTGGCGAGAGTTTCGGGATCATCCTGGTCGAGGCGATGTCGGCGGGCGCCCCGGTGCTGGCCAGCGACCTGGACGCGTTCAAGCAGGTGCTGGACGGCGGGGACGCGGGCGAGCTGTTCCCGGTGGAGGACGCGGACGCGCTGGCCGCTGCGGCGCTGCGGCTGCTGGGCGATCCGGGGCGGCTGGGGGAGCTGAGCAAGGCCGCTTCGCGGTACGTGCGGCGGTTCGACTGGTCGACGGTCGGCGCGGACATCCTGGCGGTGTACGAGACGGTGGCGGCGGGGGCCGCAGCGGTGGTCGAGGAGGACGTGCGCAGCGGCCGGCGCGGTCGGTTCGGGCTGGCCCGGGACTGAGCCCGGCCGGCCCGGGACTTTTCCGGGGTGCCGGCGGCGTTAGGGTCGGTCGACCGTATTCGGGCACGACGCATGGGGGCACCGATGCCGCAGATCTCCGTCGACTACTCGCCGAGCCTGGCCGGCTCCTTCGACCGCCGGGCGCTGGGCGTGGCGATCAACCGGCTCGCGGTGGGGACGATCGACGCGAAGCCGGAGGCGTGCAAGACGCTGTTCCGGCAGAACGACGACTTCGTGGTGGGGGAGGGCGAGGAGGCCGCCGCGCAGGTGTACGTCGAGTTCCAGATCTTCCCGGGCCGTACGCCGGAGGCTAAGGCGGCGCTCAGCGAGGGCGTGCTGGCGCTGCTGGCCGAGCACGTCGCGCCGGCGCCGGGCACCCGGCTGCACACCGCGGTGAACGTCTCCGACATCGACCGCGGGTCCTACCGGAGCGCGAGCGCGGAGGGCTGAGCCGGTGACACCCGGTAGCGTTGCGCCCCGTGACTACCTGGATCTGGGCCGGCGTGGCCGTGGTGCTGTTCGGCATGTACCTGAGTTGGACGGCCGGTCGGTTGGACCGGCTGCACGCCAGGATCGACGCCGCGCGGGCGGCGCTGGACGCGCAGCTGGTCCGTCGGGCCTCGGTGGCGATGGAGCTGGCCACGTCCTCGCTGCTGGACCCGGCGGCCTCGCTGCTGCTGCTGGACGCGGCGCACGCGGCCCGGCAGGCCGAGGACGACCAGCGTGAGGTGGCGGAGAGCCAGCTGAGCCTGGCGCTGCGGGCGGTGTTCGCCGAGCCGGAGCAGGTGGCGGCGCTGGTGGCGGAGCCGGGCGGCGAGGACGCGGTGCGCGACCTGACGGCGGCGGTGCGCCGGGCGCCGATGGCGCGCCGGTTCCACAACGACGCGGTGCGGGCGGCCCGGGCGGTGCGTGAGCACCGTCTGGTGCGGTACTTCCGGCTGGCGGGGAAGGCTCCGTTCCCGCTGGCGTTCGAGATGGACGATGCTCCGCCGCCCGCGCTCACGCCCGAAGGGGCACCCGCCTAGGCTGTGCTCGGATACGGCCCGTTTGTCGCATCCCGTCGTCCGGGCTGGACTTGGTGGCGCATGGTTGCGTCACCCGTTCCGCCTACCATAGGGCGATAGCACTGGTTCATCTTCGAGTGAGGTCTCACGTGTCCACCACCCCCACCACCGCAGACCAGCCGCAGATCGGTACCGCCCGGGTGAAGCGCGGCATGGCCGAGCAGCTCAAGGGCGGTGTGATCATGGACGTGGTCAACGCCGAGCAGGCCAAGATCGCTGAAGACGCCGGCGCGGTGGCCGTCATGGCGCTGGAGCGGGTTCCGGCCGACATCCGCAAGGACGGCGGCGTGGCCCGGATGTCCGACCCGAACATGATCGAGGAGATCATCGAGGCGGTCTCCATCCCGGTGATGGCCAAGTCGCGGATCGGCCACTTCGTCGAGGCCCAGGTCCTCCAGTCGCTCGGCGTCGACTACATCGACGAGTCCGAGGTGCTGACCCCGGCCGACGAGGTCAACCACTCCGACAAGTGGGCCTTCACCACCCCCTTCGTCTGTGGCGCCACCAACCTGGGCGAGGCCCTGCGCCGCATCGCCGAGGGCGCGGCCATGATCCGCTCGAAGGGCGAGGCCGGCACCGGCAACGTCGTCGAGGCGGTCCGCCACCTGCGCCAGATCAAGAACGAGATCGCCAAGCTGCGCGGCTTCGACAACAACGAGCTGTACGCCGCCGCCAAGGAGCTGCGCGCCCCGTACGAGCTCGTCAAGGAGGTCGCCGAGCTCGGCAAGCTGCCGGTCGTGCTGTTCTCCGCCGGTGGCGTGGCCACCCCGGCCGACGCCGCGCTGATGCGCCAGCTCGGTGCCGAGGGCGTCTTCGTCGGCTCGGGCATCTTCAAGTCGGGCGACCCGGCCAAGCGCGCCGCCGCCATCGTGAAGGCCACCACCTTCTTCGACGACCCGAAGATCATCGCGGACGCCTCCCGCAACCTCGGCGAGGCCATGGTCGGCATCAACTGCGACACCCTGCCGGAGACCGAGCGCTACGCCAACCGCGGCTGGTAGTCGCCCCCTGTGCCGGCCCGCCGCAGCGCATTGGCGCGCGGCGGGCCGCGTCACGTACATCCGTAGAACGATCGAACGAGGTTGAAGACCGTGAGCACTCCAGTCATCGGCGTCCTCGCCCTCCAGGGTGACGTCCGCGAGCACCTGGTCGCGCTGGCCGAGGCCGACGCGCTCGCCCGCCCGGTGCGCCGTGCCGAGGAGCTGGCCGAGGTCGACGCGCTGGTGATCCCCGGCGGGGAGTCCACCACCATGTCCAAGCTGGCGCTGCTGTTCGGCGTGATGGACCCGCTGCGCGAGCGGGTCGCCGCCGGGATGCCGGTGTACGGCACCTGCGCGGGCATGATCATGCTGGCCGACAAGATCCTGGACGGCCGGGACGACCAGGAGACCGTCGGCGGCATCGACATGACCGTGCGCCGCAACGCCTTCGGCCGCCAGAACGAGTCCTTCGAGTCCGGTGTCGCCTTCGAGGGCCTGGGCGACGCGCCGGTGCACGGCGTCTTCATCCGGGCCCCCTGGGTCGAGGGCGTCGGCGCGGGTGTCGAGGTGCTGGCCGAGCTGCCCGCCGCGGACGGTCCGGAGAGCCGGATCGTGGCCGTGCGCCAGGGCAACCTGCTGGCGACCTCCTTCCACCCGGAGCTCACCGGCGACCACCGGGTGCACGCCTACTTCGTCGCGATGGTCGAGGAGCACCTGGGACGGCGCTGACCGTGTGCGCCTTTCCGGTGACGACACCGGTAAGATCTCATCTGTTTCATTTCCCTTTGGCGACGTAAAGGAGCTGGCGAATGTCCGGCCACTCTAAGTGGGCTACCACCAAGCACAAGAAGGCCGTGATCGACGCCAAGCGCGGCAAGCTCTTCGCCAAGATGATCAAGAACATCGAGGTGGCGGCGCGCACCGGCGGTTCCGACCCGGCCGGCAACCCGACCCTCTACGACGCCATCCAGAAGGCGAAGAAGAGCTCGGTCCCGATCGACAACATCAACCGCGCCGTCAAGCGCGGTGGCGGTCTGGAGGCCGGCGGCGCCGACTACCAGACGATCATGTACGAGGGCTACGGCCCGAACGGCGTCGCCGTCCTGATCGAGTGCCTCACCGACAACCGCAACCGCGCCGCCTCCGACGTGCGCGTCGCGATGACCCGCAACGGCGGCTCGATGGCCGACCCGGGCTCGGTGTCGTACCTGTTCACCCGCAAGGGCGTCGTGATCGTCCCCAAGGCTGACGGCGTGGACGAGGACAAGCTCTTCGAGGTCGTCCTCGACCAGGAGCCCGAGGAGATCAACGACCTCGGCGACTCGTTCGAGATCGTCTCCGAGGCCACCAAGATGGTCGCCGTGCGCACCGCGCTGGTGGACGCCGGTGTCGACTACGACTCGGCCGAGGCCAACTTCCTCCCGAGCATGCAGGTCGAGCTGGACGTCGACGGCGCCCGCAAGATCCTCAAGCTGATCGACGTGCTGGAGGACAGCGACGACGTGCAGAACGTCTTCGCCAACTTCGACATCTCCGACGAGGTCGGTGCGCAGCTCGACGCCGAGTGATCGTTCTCACTCCCCGGCCCGGCGGTCTCCCGAC
>NZ_JBHWIJ010000051.1:18069-25002 GCF_042732255.1 Kitasatospora sp. NPDC059803
GAGTCCCAGCACAACGACCACACCCCCACCCCCCCCGCGTGCGGGGGCCGCCGCCCCGCGGTGTCTGCCGCCAACCCCCCCGCGCGCGCGCGCCCCCCCCCCCCCCCGGGCCGGTGTCTTTGCGGGCGCTGTCGGACCCGGACGGTAGCCTTCGCAGGTCGCCCGCCGTGGGCCGGAGGGCCTGCCCGGGCCGGAGCGCCCGGAGGCGGGCGGCGATCAACGAGAGGCGGGGCTGTGGTGCGGGTACTGGGCGTGGACCCGGGGCTGACCAGGTGCGGGATCGGCGTGGTCGAGGGTGCGCCGGGGCGGCCGCTGCGGATGGTCGGGGTCGGCGTGGTGCGCACCCCCGCCGAGGAGGAGATCGGGCGGCGGCTGCTGCTGGTCGAGCAGGGCATAGAGGCCTGGCTCGACGAGCACGAGCCGGAGCTGGTCGCCGTCGAGCGGGTGTTCGCCCAGCACAACGTCCGGACGGTGATGGGCACCGCCCAGGCCAGCGCGGTCGCGATGCTCTGCGCCACCCGGCGCGGCATCCCGGTCACCCTGCACACCCCGAGCGAGGTCAAGGCCGCCGTCACCGGCTCCGGCCGGGCCGACAAGGCGCAGGTCACGGCCATGGTGCAGCGCCTGCTGCGGCTGGACGCCCCGCCCAAGCCCGCCGACGCCGCCGACGCGCTGGCGCTGGCCATCTGCCACATCTGGCGCGGCGGGGCGGTCAACCGCCTGGAAGCCGCGGTACGGGCGGCCCGCGCCACCCCCCTGAAAGGAAGTAGCCGGTGATCGCCTTCGTGCAAGGGCCCGTGGCGGCCATCTCCTCCGGACTCGCCGTGGTCGAGGTCGGCGGGGTCGGCATGGCCGTGCAGTGCACGCCGAACACGCTGGCCGGGCTCCGGCTGGGTGAGCCCGTCCGGCTCGCGACCTCGCTGGTGGTCCGGGAGGACTCGCTGACCCTGTTCGGCTTCGCGGACGACGACGAGCGCGCCGTCTTCGAGATCCTCCAGGCCGCGCCGGGCGTCGGCCCGAAGCTGGCGCAGGCGATCCTCGGGGTGCACAGCCCCGACGCGCTGCGGGCCGCGGTGGCCGGCGGCGACGAGAAGGCGCTGGTGGCCGTGCCCGGCATCGGGAAGGCGAAGGCCGCCAAGCTGCTGCTGGAGTACAAGGACAAGCTGGGCGCCCCGCACGGCGCGGTGCCGGCGCAGAAGCCGATCGCGAGCGGCCCGGCCCCCTGGAGCGAGCAGCTGCACTCGGCGCTGACCGGTCTCGGCTACGCTCCGCGCGAGGCGGACGAGGCGGTCGTGGCCGTCACCCCCGAGGCGGAGGCCCAGCAGGCGCCGGACGTCGGCGCACTGCTCCGGCTCGCCCTGCGCGGCCTCAACCGATCCCGCTAAAGCCATCTGGCGATCTGTCCTCTTGTCGACTTTGGAGCATGTGCTGATGAGTCCGTACGACTCGGACCCGGGCGACCGGCTGGTGACGGCCGCCGCCGACGGGGAGGACCAGGCGGTCGAGGCGGCGCTGCGCCCCAAGCTGCTGGACGAGTTCATCGGTCAGGAGCGGGTGCGCGAGCAGCTGTCCCTGGTGCTCCAGGCGGCCCGCAAGCGCGGCAGCGCGCCCGACCACGTGCTGCTCAGCGGGCCGCCCGGGCTGGGCAAGACCACCCTGTCCATGATCATCGCCGCCGAGCTGGGCGCCCCGATCCGGATCACCTCCGGCCCGGCGATCCAGCACGCGGGGGACCTCGCGGCGATCCTCTCCTCGCTCGCCGAGGGCGAGGTGCTCTTCCTCGACGAGATCCACCGGATGTCCCGGCCGGCCGAGGAGATGCTCTACATGGCGATGGAGGACTTCCGGGTCGACGTGATCGTCGGCAAGGGCCCGGGCGCCACCGCCATCCCGCTGGAACTGCCGCCCTTCACCCTGGTCGGCGCCACCACCCGGGCCGGCCTGCTGCCGCCCCCGCTGCGCGACCGCTTCGGCTTCACCGGGCACATGGAGTTCTACGCCCCGGCCGAGCTCGAACGGGTGGTGCGCCGCTCGGCCACCCTGCTGGACGTGGAGATCGACCCGGCCGGCGCCGCCGAGATCGCCGGCCGCTCGCGGGGGACGCCGCGCATCGCCAACCGGCTGCTGCGCCGGGTCCGCGACTTCGCGCAGGTGCGGCACGACGGCCAGGTCACCGTCGAGATCGCCGCCCGGGCGCTGGACGTCTACGAGGTGGACGCCCGCGGTCTGGACCGGCTGGACCGCGCGGTGCTGACCGCGCTGCTGCGGCTGTTCGGCGGCGGACCGGTCGGTTTGTCGACTCTTGCGGTCGCGGTGGGGGAGGAGTCCGAGACGGTCGAGGAGGTGGCGGAGCCCTTCCTGGTCCGCGAGGGCCTGCTCGCCCGGACCCCGCGCGGCCGGATCGCCACCGCGGCGGCCTGGCAGCACCTCGGGCTGACCCCGCCGATCCAGACCGCCCGGGGCGCCGTGCCCGCGCAATCCGAACTCTTCCGGGCCGACGAGGGCTGAACGGGTGATCGCCGCCCGACGGTTCCCGGGAGGCGTCCGATGCACCGCCCCGGTGAGTGGCCCGGGTGCGAGCCGGGGGCGAAGTCCGGGGAAACTGTGCAGGCGGAGGGTCGCCACTTTCGGCGGCAGGATGCGATGCTTGGCGTTGTCCGATCAGTTCGGGGTCGCCTAGACTCCGCCGGACCGCCCCGCTCACCTGACGGGCCGACCAATACCACACAGGCCGCCGGTCGGCGGCCCGTAAAGGACCCTGGCTGCAGTGAACTTCATCATCCTTCTCCTCCCGATCATCGCGATCGTGCTCATGTTCCGGTCGCAGAAGAAGCGCCAGTCGCAGATGCAGCAGATGCAGACCTCGCTGGAGCCAGGGGCGGGGGTGCGCACCATCGGTGGCCTGTACGCCACGGTGAAGGCGATCAACGAGGAGACCATCGAGCTGGAGATCGCGCCCGGCGTGGTCACCCACTTCACCAAGAGCGCGATCGCCGCTGTCCTGGAGCCCCAGGAGTACGACGCGATCATCAACGGTCGCCCCGCCGATGACGAGCTGGCCGAGCCGGAGGCCGAGGACACCGACGCCGAGCCGGTCGAGGACAAGCCGCTGACGCTCACCAAGGACGGCGGCGCCAAGGGCGACGTCGAGGGCGGGGCTCCCGCGAGCAAGTAGTACGGTCGGGCACCAGCCCGGCCGCGCGGCCCAGTGCCGCGAGCCCACAGGACCTCAGGGCCGCAGAACCGCCATGCCCCCGTCCCGCCACAAGCCGGACGGGGGTCCGGTTGGGGGAGTGGCATGGACAGGGAGAAACGAGCAAGGTGGCAACACCCAAGTCGCGCCCGCGCGACGGCTACCCAGGGCGGGCGCTGGCCCTCATCCTGGTCGTCACCGTCGGACTGGTCGCCCTCATGTTCGGGACGGGCCACACCAAGCCCCGGCTCGGAATCGACCTCGCCGGTGGCACCAGTATCACGCTGACCGCGAAGTCGACCGACCCCAAGGCGATCACCAAGTCCAACATGGACATCGCCACCGGGATCATCGAGCGCCGCGTCAACGGCATGGGTGTCTCCGAGGCGGAGGTGCAGACCCAGGGCGACAACACGATCATCGTGAACATCCCCAAGGGCGGCAACCAGCAGAACGCGGCGGACCAGGTGGGTACCACCGCCAAGCTGTTCTTCCGCCCGGTCCTCGCGGTGGCGCCCAGCGGCTTCACGCCGCCGGCGCCCACCGGCTCCCCCTCGGCCACCGGCACCCCGAGCGCGGCCCCGTCCGCCGGCTCCACCGCCTCGGCCGGCGCGAGCGCCACCGGCACGCCCAGCGCGAGCGGCACCAAGCAGGGCCGCCCGGCCGGTGAGGCGCTGGCCGCCGACGCCAGCCCGAGCGCCGCCGCCACGGGCGCGAGCACCGCCCCGAGCGCCGCCACCACGCCGTCCGCGCCCGCCACCCCGCCCAGCGCCGCGGACGTCAGCGCCGCGATGACCCAGGGCACCGTGCCGCCGGAGCTGGCCGCGGCCTTCACCGCCCTCGACTGCACCAAGCCGGAGGTCCGCGCGGCCCAGACCGGCCCCGAGGACAAGGCCGTCGTCGCCTGCTCGCAGAAGCCCGAGAACGGCTACTACGAGAAGCTCGCCCTCGGCCCCGTCGCCGTGAAGGGCTCGGACGTCTCCAAGGCCCAGCCGAGCCTCGACACCCAGACGGGTGCCGGCTGGCAGGTCCAGCTGCAGTTCAACGGCGCCGGCACCGACGCCTTCACCAAGGTCACCGGCCAGCTCGCCACCCAGACCCCGCCGAACAACCAGTTCGCGATCGTCCTGGACAACCAGGTCGTCTCGCACCCCGAGGTCAAGAACGTGATCCCCGGCGGCAGCGCCGTGATCACCGGCCGCTTCAGCCAGGCCGAGGCGCAGGACCTGTCCAACGTGCTGGGCTACGGCGCCCTGCCGCTGGAATTCAGCAAGAGCGACATCACCACCGTCTCCCCGGCGCTCGGCAGCGACCAGCTCAAGGCCGGTCTGGTCGCCGGCGCGATCGGCATGCTGCTGGTGGTGCTCTACTCGCTGGTCTACTACCGCGGCCTCGGCCTGGTCTCGATCGCCGGTCTGCTCGTCTCGGCGGCCCTGACCTACTCGATCATGAGCCTGCTCGGCGCCGGGATCGGCTTCGCGCTGAACCTGCCCGCGGTCTGCGGTGCGATCGTCGCGATCGGCATCACCGCCGACTCCTTCATCGTCTACTTCGAGCGCATCCGCGACGAGGTCCGCGAGGGCGCCCCGCTGCGCCCGGCGGTCCAGCGGGCCTGGCCGCGCGCCCGGCGCACCATCCTGGTGTCGGACTTCGTGTCCTTCCTCTGTGCCGCCGTGCTCTACGTGGTCTCGGTCGGCAAGGTCCAGGGCTTCGCGTTCACCCTGGGGCTGACCACCGCGCTGGACGTCGTGGTGATCTTCCTCTTCACCAAGCCGGTGATCACGCTGCTGGCCCGGCGCAAGTTCTTCGCCAACGGTCACCCGTGGTCCGGCCTGGACCCGAAGCGGCTGGGCGCCCGCCCGCCGCTGCGCAGCAGCCGTCGCCGTAGCCCCTCCTCTGCCGCCGTGAAGGAGGCCTGACACCGTGTCACGCTTCTCCAATCTGGGACACCGGCTCTACCAGGGCGAGGTCAGCTTCGACTTCGTCGGGCGCCGTAAGCTCTGGTACTCCATCTCCGGCGTGATCGTGCTGATCGCGGCGATCGGTCTGTCGATGGGCCTGCACCTGGGCATCGAGTTCAAGGGCGGCTCGGTCTACACCGTGGCCAAGCCGGGGCTGACCGTCTCGCAGGCGCAGGAGACGTCCAACCAGATCGTCTCCTCGCACCCGCTGGTGCAGTCGACCGACAACGGCAAGATCCGCATCCAGGTCAGCACCGAGGAGCCGAAGAGCTCGGACGAGATCCGCGCTCAGCTCTCCGAGAAGCTGGCCGTGCCGCTGGACACCGTCGAGGCCCAGGTGATCGGCCCCAGCTGGGGCAAGCAGATCTCCTCGAAGGCGCTCACCGGCCTGATCATCTTCATGGTCCTGGTGACGGTCTACCTGGCGATCGCCTTCGAGTGGCGGATGGCGGTGGCGGCCCTGGTCGCCCTCATCCACGACCTCCTGATCACCATCGGCGTGTACGCCCTGGTGGGCTTCGAGGTCACCCCCGGTACGGTGATCGGCTTCCTGACCATCCTCGGGTACTCGCTCTACGACACGGTCGTCGTCTTCGACACCGTGAAGGAGAACACCAAGGACCTCACCAAGCAGAACAAGCTCACCTACAGCGAGGCGGCCAACGCGGGCCTCAACCAGACCCTGGTGCGTTCGCTCAACACCACCGTGGTCGCCCTGCTCCCGGTCGCCGCGCTGCTGTTCATCGGTGGCGGCCTCCTGGGCGCCGGCACGCTGAACGACATCTCGCTGGCGCTGTTCATCGGCCTCGCGGCCGGTGCCTACTCGTCGATCTGCGTCGCCACCCCGCTGCTGGCGCAGCTCAAGGAGGAGCAGCCGGAGATGAAGGCGCTGCGCAAGCGGGTCCTGCAGCACCGGGCCGCGGCCGCTGCCAAGGCCGCGGGCGAGGTGCCGGCGGGCGAGGAGATCGCGGACGAGGACCTGCCTGCGGGTATGGTCGGTCAGCGCGGCCGGGCGGCCGGCACCACGCGTGCCAAGGGCCGTCCGTCTACCAAGCGCTGAACCGACCCGACCGTAAGGACACGCCGTGACCACCGCCGACACCGCACTGGCCGAGCTGTTGAACAGCCGGATCCGGGACGTCCCGGACTACCCGAAGCCGGGTGTGCTGTTCAAGGACATCGCGCCGCTGCTGGCCGACGCCGAGGCCTTCGGCGCCCTCACCAGGGCGCTGGCGGACCGGGCGCGGGAGCTCGGGGCGACCAAGGTGGTGGGCCTGGAGGCGCGCGGCTTCGTGCTGGCGGCTCCGGCGGCCTTCGCGGCCGGGCTCGGCTTCGTGCCGATCCGCAAGCAGGGCAAGCTGCCCGGCGAGGTGTTCCGGCGCTCGTACGAGCTGGAGTACGGCTCGGCGACGCTGGAGGTGCAGTGCGACGCCTTCGCGCCCGGTGAGCGGGTGCTGGTGGTGGACGACGTGCTGGCCACCGGTGGCACCATCGGCGCCTCGCTGGACCTGGTGAAGGAGGCCGGCGCCGAGCTGGTGGGCGTCGTGGTGCTGATGGAGCTGGGCTTCCTGGACGGCCGGGAACGGTTGGCCGGGCACCTGAACGGCGCTCCGCTGGAGACGCTGGTCACGGTCTGAGGGACCTGAGTGAAGGGCGGGGGGGGGGGGATCACCACCCCCCCCCCCCCCGGGGCGGGCCCGGGGGTGTGAGACGCGCCGCGCCCGCGCGGGGGAGAGATAATCGAGACCCCCCCCGCGGGGGGGGGACAGCCGGGGGGCG
>NZ_JBHWIJ010000051.1:25012-35886 GCF_042732255.1 Kitasatospora sp. NPDC059803
GCGCGCGCCCCCGCGCGCCCCGTGTCGCCGTGACTGTGTTCTGTGTGTCGGGGCTGGGTGCGGGGGGGGTGGGTCGCCACCCCCCCCCCCCCCCCCTTCCGTTTCCGGCCCGGGTGGATGAACGCCGCGGCGCCCGGCTCGGTACCATGAAGATTCACCCCCTCCCGGTTGCGTCCGACCGTACGGGCCGCGGCAGGGGTCGGCCCCGGTGCCCCGAGGAGAGTCCTTGCCCGACGAGGTTGTGCCCACGGCCGAAGCGGCCGCCCCCGACAACCGTCCCACGCCCTCGGGGGCCACCCCGGCACGCCCGGCGCCGACCTCCTCGCGACCGACCGCCCCCACCGGGCGCGGCTCCTCCTCGGGTGGCATGCGCGCCCGCCTGGCCCGCCTCGGCGGCCAGCGCTCCAGCGTGCTCAACCCCGTGCTGGAGCCGCTGTTCCGGTCGATCCGGGCGAACGACCCGAAGGCCGACCCGGCGCTGCTGCGGGACATCGAGCGGGCCTACGCCGTCGCCGAGAAGTGGCACCGCGGGCAGAAGCGCAAGAGCGGCGACCCGTACATCACCCACCCGCTGGCGGTGGCCACCATCCTGGCCGAGCTGGGGATGGACGCCGCGACCCTGATGGCCGGGCTGCTGCACGACACCGTCGAGGACACCGACTACGGCCTGGAGACCCTGCGCAAGGACTTCGGCGACTCGGTGGCGCTGCTGGTGGACGGCGTCACCAAGCTGGACCGGGTCAAGTTCGGCGAGGCCGCGCAGGCCGAGACCGTCCGCAAGATGGTCGTCGCGATGGCCAAGGACCCGCGGGTCCTGGTGATCAAGCTGGCCGACCGCCTGCACAACATGCGCACGATGCGCTACCTCAAGCGGGAGAAGCAGGAGAAGAAGGCCCGCGAGACGCTGGAGATCTACGCCCCGCTGGCGCACCGGCTGGGCATGAACACCATCAAGTGGGAGCTGGAGGACCTCGCCTTCGCGATCCTCTACCCCAAGATGTACGACGAGATCGTCCGGCTGGTCGCCGAGCGCGCCCCCAAGCGGGACGAGTACCTGGCGACCGTCATCGACCAGGTCCAGGGGGACCTGCGCGGCGCCCGGATCACCGCCTCCGTCACCGGCCGGCCCAAGCACTACTACTCGGTCTACCAGAAGATGATCGTCCGGGGCCGGGACTTCGCCGAGATCTACGACCTGGTGGGCATCCGGGTCCTGGTCGACACCGTCCGCGACTGCTACGCGGCGCTGGGCACCATCCACGCGCGGTGGAACCCGGTGCCGGGGCGGTTCAAGGACTACATCGCGATGCCCAAGTTCAACATGTACCAGTCGCTGCACACGACGGTGATCGGCCCCGGCGGCAAGCCCGTCGAACTCCAGATCCGCACCTTCGACATGCACCGCCGGGCCGAGTACGGCATCGCCGCGCACTGGAAGTACAAGCAGCGCGCGGTGGCCGGCGCGTCCAAGGTCCGCACCGACACCCCGACCCAGGTCCGCAAGGACGACAAGGCCGGCGCCGTCAACGAGATGGCCTGGCTGCGGCAGCTGCTGGACTGGCAGAAGGAGACCGCCGACCCGAGCGAGTTCCTGGAGTCGCTGCGCTTCGACCTGGCCAGCAACGAGGTCTTCGTCTTCACGCCCAAGGGCGACGTGATAGCCCTGCCGGCCGGTGCGACCCCGGTCGACTTCGCCTTCGCGGTGCACACCGAGGTGGGCTACCGGACGATAGGGGCCCGGGTCAACGGGCGGCTGGTGCCGCTGGAGTCGACGCTGGAGAACGGCGACGCCGTCGAGGTGTTCACCTCCAAGGCGGAGAACGCCGGCCCGTCCCGGGACTGGCTGGGCTTCGTCAAGTCGCCGCGCGCCCGCAACAAGATCCGCGCCTGGTTCTCCAAGGAGCGCCGCGAGGAGGCGATCGAGCACGGCAAGGAGGCGATCGTCCGGGCGATGCGCAAGCAGGGCCTGCCGATCCAGCGGATCCTGACCGGCGACTCGCTGGTCACCCTGGCCCACGAGATGCGCTACCCCGACATCTCCTCGCTCTACGCCGCGATCGGCGAGGGCCACGTCACCGCGCAGAACATCGTGCAGAAGCTGGTCCAGGCGCTCGGCGGCGAGGAGGGCGCCACCGAGGACCTCGCCGAGACCGCGACCCCGACGCACGACCGCCGGGCGGTGCGCCGCCGGGCCAAGGGCGACCCGGGCGTGATCGTCAAGGGCGTCGAGGACGTCTGGGTCAAGCTGTCCCGCTGCTGCACCCCGGTGCCGGGCGACCCGATCGTCGGCTTCGTGACCCGCGGCAACGGCGTCTCGGTGCACCGCGCCGACTGCGTCAACGTCGAGTCGCTGAGCCAGCAGCCCGAGCGGATGATCGATGTCGAGTGGGCCGCCACCCAGTCCTCGGTGTTCCTGGTGGCCATCCAGGTCGAGGCGCTGGACCGCTCCCGGCTGCTCTCGGACGTCACCCGGGTGCTCTCCGACCAGCACGTCAACATCCTGTCGGCGGCGGTGCAGACCTCCCGCGACCGGGTCGCGATGAGCCGCTTCACCTTCGAGATGGGCGACCCGAAGCACCTCGGCCACGTGCTCAAGGCCGTGCGCGGCGTCGAGGGCGTCTACGACGTCTACCGCGTCACCTCGGCCCGCAAGTAGCGCCCCGAGCACGAGAGCACGAGAGAGGGCCCCGGGAGATCCCGGGGCCCTCTCTCGTGCGTTCGGCGGATCAGCCGCTGAACTCCTCCTGGCTCCGGTGCGCCTGCTCCAGCAGGGTCTGCACGCCGGCCAGCTCGTTCTCCAGCTTGGCGATCCGGCCGGCGTTGCCGGCGGCGCGGGCCTTGTCCAGATCCGTCCGGATCTTGTCGGCCTTCGCCTCGAACAGGCCGACCATGCCGGCGGCGCGCGCCTTGGCCTCCGGGTTGGAGCGCTTCCACTCGGAGTCCTCGGCCTCGCGGATGGCCCGCTCGACCGTGTTCAGCCGGCCGTCCAGCTTCGGACGGGCGTCGCGCGGCACGTGCCCGATCGCCTCCCAGCGCTCGTTGACCTCGCGCAGCGCCGCCTTGGCGGCCTTCAGGTCGGTGATCGGCAGGATCGCCTCGGCCTCGACGGCCAGCGCCTCCTTGAGCTTCTGGTTGGCCACCTGCTCGGCGTCCCGCTCGCTGAACACCGCGGAACGGGCCTGGAAGAAGACGTCCTGCGCGCCGCGGAAGCGCGCCCACAGCTCGTCCTCGATGTCCCGCTGGGCCCGGCCGGCGGACTTCCAGCGCGCCATCAGGTCGCGGTAGGCGGCCGCGGTGTCGCCCCACTCGGTGGACGAGGACAGCGCCTCGGCCTCGGCGACCAGCGCCTCCTTGGTCTGCCGGGCCTGCTCGCGCTCGGCGTCCAGGGTCGCGAAGTGCGCCTTGCGGTGCTTGGAGAAGACCGAGCGGGCGTGCGAGAAGCGGTGCCACAGCTCGTCGTCGCTCTTGCGGTCCAGCCGGGGCAGGCCCTTCCAGGTGTCTACCAGGGCGCGCAGCCGGTCCCCGGCCTCCCGCCACTGGGTGGACTCGGCGAGCTGCTCGGCCTCGGAGACCAGCGCCTCCTTGGCGGTGCGGGTCTCGTCCTGGGCCTTGGCGCGAGCGGCCTTGCGCTCCTCGCGCCGGCTCTCGATCTCGCCGGCGAGCGTGTCCAGCCGCTTGGCCAGGGCGGCCAGGTCGCCGACCGCGTGCCCCTCGGTCACCTGGGCGCGCAGGTGGTCCAGCGCGGCCTGGGCGTCCTTGGCGGCCAGGTCGGTGGTGCGCACCCGCTTCTCCAGCAGGCCGATCTCCACCTCGATGCCCTGGTACTTGCGCTCGAAGTAGGCGAGGGCCTCCTCGGGCGAGCCGGCCTGCCAGGAACCCACGACGCGTTCGCCGTCGGCCGTCCTGACGTAGACCGTGCCCTGCTCGTCGACACGGCCCCACGGGTCGCTGCTCATAGCGCGTCCTCCACATGACGTCGCGCCCGCGCCGGGGCGGCGCGCGTCCGTCGTCCACAGTTGATGTGCGGCGGACCGATGAGTCCGCCGTCCCCGTCCGCCGTGACTTGCTGCCGAGGGTGACGGCCAGGCGGGTACGGGCACCCTGATACAACGCCAACATAGGCGACCGGCCCCGGTGCTGTCCGCATCCGGGCCGGGCGATTTCGGGCCGGGGCCGCGCCGAGGCGCTTCGGGCGCCCCTTGTGGGCGGCCCCGGGATATCTCAACTCTTTGCCGTGGTCACCGAGTTGAAGGTGACGTCGGCCATCGGGTGGCCGTCCGGGGCGCCCTCCAGGGTGCCCGCGGCGGCGATCTTCTGCACCGCGTCCAGGCCCCCGGTGATCTTGCCGAAGGGGGTGTAGTTCGGGGGCAGCTGGGTGTCCTTGTAGACCAGGAAGAACTGGCTCCCGTTCGTGCCCGGGCCGGAGTTGGCCATCGCCACGGTGCCCGCCGGGTAGGTCGCGCCGGTCAGGTTCTCGTCCGCGAACTTGTACCCGGGGCCGCCGGTGCCGCCCGGGACGGTCGCGCTGGCGGTCGGGTCGCCGCACTGGAGCACGAAGATGCCGTCGGTGGTGAGGCGGTGGCACTTGGTGTGGTCGAAGTACTTCTCCCCGGCCAGGAAGACGAAGGAGTTCACCGTGTGCGGGGCCTTGGCCGCGTCGAGCGCGAGCGTCACCTTGCCGCAGTTGGTGTCCAGCGTCGCGGTGTACGAGCCGCCCGCGTCGACCGCCATGGCCGGCTCGGCCTGCCACTGCTTGCCGTTCGGCGCGCCCGGCGCCGGATCGGCGCAGCCCTCGACCGGCTTGCGGGTCGGGGTGGTCGGCTCGGCGCTCTGGCTCGGCGCGGCCTTGGCGGAGGAGGCGGCCGAAGCCGACTTGTCCTTGTCCGAGCTGAACGCCCCGGTGCCGACCAGCGCACCGCCGCCGGCCAGCACCACGACGGCGAGCGCGGAGCCCAGGATCGTGTTGCGGCGCCTGCGCTCGGACCGCGCGGCGACCCGCCGCTCCATCTGGCGCTCGTACTTCTCTCGGGCGAGCTGCCGCCGCCGCTGTTCGCTGCTGACCACCGGCCGTGTCTCCTACGGATGTGCTGGGAAAGTGGATGGGTACCGAAGCGGATCATCGCATCCATCGGCGGCCAAGTGTAGGGACCGGGCCTGTAAGAACGCGGTGAACCTGTCAGTGCGAACCGCGCGCGCCACCCCTATCTGGTTCGCAACCGCACCCGCACCGCCGGTAGGCTGCCTTTACCTCACTGGTTTGCTGCATGACTGGTGGCTGCATCCGACCCGGCAGCCGCGACCGTAGCCGCCACTGCCGACCGCATCACGAAGGACGCGCGTGTTCATCGCCGGATTCCCCGCTGGAGCCTGGGGCACCAACTGCTACCTGGTCGCCCCGGCGGCGGGCGAGGAGTGCGTCATCGTCGATCCCGGCCACCAGGCGGCGCGCGGTGTCGAGGAGATGGTCCGCGAGCACGGGCTCAAGCCCGTCGCCGTGGTGCTCACGCACGGCCACATCGACCACGTGGCCTCGGTGGTCCCGGTCTGCGGCGCCCGCGGCGTCCCGGCCTGGATCCACCCCGAGGACCGGTACATGATGTCCGACCCGGAGAAGGCCCTCGGCCGCGCCCTGGGCACCCAGCTGATGGGCGAGCTCACCGTCGGGGAGCCCGACGACGTGCGCGAGCTCACCGACGGCGCCGTGCTGGAGCTCGCCGGCCTGCAGCTCACCGTGGACCACGCCCCGGGCCATACCGGGGGGTCGGTGACCTTCCGGACGCCCGGTGCCGAGGACCTCCCCCCGGTGCTGTTCTCGGGCGACCTGCTGTTCGCCGGCTCCATCGGGCGTACCGACCTCCCGGGCGGGGACAGCGAGGCGATCATGCGGTCGCTGGCCCGGGTGTGCCTGCCCCTCGACGACACCACCGTGGTCCTCTCCGGCCACGGCGGACAGACCACCATCGGCCACGAGCGCGCCACCAACCCCTACCTCCGACAGGCAGCAGGGGCGGCCGGCGCCCAGGCTTTCCCGCGACGAGGAATGTGACGGAAGAGAAGTTGAGCACCTTCACCGCCCCCAAGGGCACCTACGACCTGCTGCCCCCCAGCTCCGCGACCTTCCTGGCGATCCGCGAGCGCATCGCCGCGCCCGCCCGCCGGGCCGGCTACGGCTACGTCGAGACTCCGGTCTTCGAGGACGTGAAGCTCTTCTCCCGCGGCGTCGGCGAGTCCACCGACATCGTCAGCAAGGAGATGTACAACCTCACCACCCGCGGCGGCGACGAGCTCGCGCTGCGCCCGGAGGGCACCGCCTCGGTGCTGCGCGCCGCCCTCCAGGCCAACCTGCACAAGCAGGGCAACCTGCCGGTCAAGCTCTGGTACTCCGGCTCGTACTACCGCTACGAGCGCGCCCAGAAGGGCCGCTACCGCCAGTTCTCCCAGGTCGGCGCCGAGGCGATCGGGGCCGAGGACCCGGCCCTGGACGCCGAGCTGATCATCCTCGCCGACGACGCCTTCCGCTCGCTGGGCGTGCGCGACTACTCGCTGCTGCTCAACAGCCTCGGCGACAAGCAGTGCCGCCCGGTCTACCGCGCCGCCCTGGTCGAGTTCCTCGCCGGCCTGGACCTGGACGAGGACACCCGCCGCCGCGCCGACATCAACCCGCTGCGCGTCCTGGACGACAAGCGCGAGTCGGTGCAGGCCCAGCTGGTCGACGCGCCCAAGCTGCGCGACTACCTGTGCGAGGAGTGCAAGGCGTACGACGAGAAGGTCCGCGAGCTGCTCACCGCGAACGGCGTGGCCTTCGTCGACGACCCGAAGCTGGTCCGCGGCCTGGACTACTACACCCGCACCACCTTCGAGTTCGTGCACAACGGCCTCGGCGCCCAGTCCGCGATCGGCGGCGGCGGCCGCTACGACGGCCTGTCCGAGATGATCGGCGGCCCGGCGCTGCCGTCCGTCGGCTGGGCCCTCGGCGTGGACCGCACCTTCCTGGCGATGGAGGCCGAGGGCATCGTCCTCGACCTGCCCGCCGCGACCTCCGTGTACGCCGTCGCGCTCGGCGAGGAGGCCAAGAACGTCCTGTTCGCCAAGGTGGTCGAGCTGCGCCGGGCCGGCGTCGCCACCGACCTCGCCTTCGGCGTCAAGAGCATCAAGAACGCCATGAAGTCCGCCGACCGGTCCGGCGCCCGCTTCGCCCTCGTGGCCGGGGACCGGGACCTCGCCGACGGCGTCGTCCAGCTCAAGGACCTGACCACCGGCGAGCAGAACCCCGTCGCCCTCGACGCACTCGTCACCACCCTGAAGGAGAAGCAGCTGTGATCCGCACGCACGACGCGGGCACGCTCCGCCCGGAGCACGCAGGCACCACCGTCACCCTGGCCGGCTGGGTCGCCCGCCGCCGCGACCACGGCGGTGTCGCCTTCATCGATCTGCGCGACGCCTCCGGCACCGTGCAGATCGTGGTCCGCGACCTCGACTCGGTGCACGGCCTTCGCGCCGAGTACTGCGTCAAGGTCGCCGGCGACGTCCGGGTGCGCCCCGACGGCAACGAGAACCCGGACATCCCGACCGGCGCGGTCGAGGTCGTCGTCAGCGAGATCGAGGTCCTCTCCGAGGCCGCCCCGCTGCCCTTCCCGGTCGCCGAGTACGAGCCGGGCACGGTCAACGAGGAGGTCCGGCTGCGCTACCGCTACCTGGACCTGCGCCGCGAGGGCCCGGCCAAGGGCCTGCGGCTGCGCTCCAAGGTGAGCAACATCATCCGCCGGGTGATGGAGGAGAACGACTACCTCGACATCGAGACGCCGTACCTCACCCGCTCCACCCCCGAGGGTGCCCGCGACTTCCTCGTCCCGGTCCGCCTGCAGCCCGGCCACTGGTACGCGCTGCCGCAGTCGCCCCAGCTGTTCAAGCAGCTGCTGATGGTGGCCGGCATGGAGCGCTACTACCAGATCGCCCGCTGCTTCCGCGACGAGGACTTCCGCGCCGACCGGCAGCCGGAGTTCACCCAGCTCGACATCGAGGCCTCGTTCGTCGACCAGGAGGACATCCTGGCCCTCGGCGAGAAGATCGTCGGCTCGATCTGGCGCGAGGTGCACGGCTACGAGCTCCCCAACCCGCTGCCCCGGATGACCTACGCGGACGCCATGGCCCGCTACGGCTCCGACAAGCCGGACGTCCGCTTCGGACAGGAACTCACCGACCTCACCGAGTACTTCAAGGGCACCGCGTTCCGCGTCTTCCAGGCCCCGTACGTCGGCGCCGTGGTGATGCCCGGCGGCGCCTCGCAGCCCCGCAAGGCGCTCGACGCCTGGCAGGACTGGGCCAAGGCGCGCGGCGCCCGCGGCCTGGCCTACGTCGTCATCGACGCCGAGACCGGCGAGCTGCGCGGCCCGGTCGCCAAGAACCTGTCCGAGGAGCACCTGGCCGGTCTGGCCGCCGCCGCGGGCGCCAAGAACGGCGACGCGATCTTCTTCGCGGCCGGCAAGCAGCGTCCCTCGCAGGAGCTGCTGGGCGCCGCCCGCCTGGAGATCGGCCGCCGCTGCGAGCTGATCGACGCGTCGCAGTGGGCCTTCCTCTGGGTCGTCGACTTCCCGATGTTCGAGCCGATCGAGGACGACAAGGGCGAGTTCCAGGGCTGGCACGCGGTGCACCACCCGTTCACCGCCCCGACCGCCGAGTCGCTCGCCACCTTCGACACCGACCCGGGCTCGGCGCTGTCCAACGCCTACGACCTGGTCCTCAACGGCTCGGAGCTGGGCGGCGGTTCGATCCGTATCCACCAGCGCGACGTGCAGAAGCGGGCGTTCGACGCGATCGGCCTCTCCGAGGAGGAGGCGGCCTCGCAGTTCGGCTTCCTGCTGGACGCCTTCAACTACGGCCCGCCGCCGCACGGTGGCGTCGCCTTCGGCCTCGACCGCATCGTCACCCTGCTCGGCGGGTACGACACCATCCGCGACGTCATCGCCTTCCCGAAGACGTCCACCGGCGGTGACCCGCTGACCGGCGCCCCGACCCCGATCACCCCGGCCCAGCGCCGGGAGGCCGGCGTGGACGCCAAGCCGAAGCTGCGCGAGGACGCCGCGAAGTCCGACGCCTGACACCGGATCCGCTAACCTTCAACGGCCCCGGACGGTCCACCCACCGTCCGGGGCCGGTCCACAATGACGTGTGACACAAGGAGGGTTGACTCATGCAGGTGATCACAAGGGTCGAGTGTCCGGATGACGTCCCGGCGACCAGACGCGTCCACATGGCCGCGTTCCCCGGCCCGGACGAGGCGGACCTGGTCGACGCGCTGCGCCGCGATCCGGCCTGGCTGCCCGAGCTGTCGCTGGTCGCGGTCGACGAGGCCGGGCTGGTGATCGGGCACGCGCTGCTGACCCGGCTGCGGGTCGGCGAGGACGGCGCGGGCCTCGCGCTCGCGCCGGTCGCCGTCGCGCCGGAGTGGCAGCGCAAGGGCGTCGGCGAACTCGTCGTCCGGGCCGCGCTGTCGGCGGCCGAGAAGGCGGGGGAGAAGCTCGTGGTCGTCCTCGGCGACCCGGAGTACTACGGGCGGTTCGGCTTCAGCGCGGCCGGACGGCACGAGATCAGCGGGCCGTTCGAGGTGCCGGACGCCTACTTCCAGGCGCTGCCGCTGCCCGCGTACGACGGTGCTCCGCGCGGGCTCTGCCGCTACCCCGAGGCCTTCGTGGCGGTGTAGACCGTCAGGTCGGTTCCACCGACCGCGTGCCCACCCGGGGCTCCGTTTTCACCAGCGGCTCCGTCCCACCCGACCTTCCCAGCCGGCCGAAGGGGACCGTGACCCGGCAGCTGCGCACGAACGCGGCCATCGCCGGCGTGAGTTCGCGGTCCTTCGGCCAGTACAGCCCGACCCTGCTCGGGCTGAGCCCCCGTACCGGCCGGTACGCGACGTCATCCCGTACGGCCAGCCGGCTCATCGTCTCCGGTGCGAAGCCGACGCCCTGACCGCACACCACCGCGGCCAGCCACTCGTCGGTGTTGTGCGCCACCGCGCCGATCCGCACCGGACGCCCGCCCCGCTCCCGGCCCGCCAGCCAGTACTCGCGCCAGTGCCCGGCCTCGTGCGGTATCGCCACGAACGGCTCGTCCAGCAGGTCCTCGACGGACAGCTCGGCCCGGTCCGCCAGCCGGTGCCCGGCCGGCAGCGCCACGACCCGCGCCTCCTCGCCGAGCACGGCGACGTTGTAGTGCTCGACCAGCCACGCCGGGCCGTGCCAGAGCGTCAGGTCGATCTCGCCGGTGGCCAGGCCCGAGGTCGGGTCGAACCAGTTGTTCTGCCGCAGCTCCACCTGCCAGCCGGGCATCCGCCGGGCGAAGTCGGCGACGGTGCTGCGGGTCATCAGGTTGATGATGCCGCCCTCGAACCCCACGCGCAGCACCGAGCCCTGCTCGGCGGCGGCCGCCCGGGTGGCCCGCAGCGCGTCCTCCCAGCCGGCCAGCATCGCCCCGGCGTAGTCCGCCAGCGCCCGCCCGGCCGGGGTGGGCGCCATGCCGCGCCGCGAGCGCTCGAACAGCTCGACCCCGAGCAGCGATTCCAGCTGGCGGATCTGCTTGGTGAGCGTCGGCTGGGAGACGAACAGCCGGGCCGCGGCAGCGGTCAGCTGCCCCTCCTCGCAGACCGCGGCGAAGCTGCGCAGCAGGCGGGTGTCGACATCCATGCCCCAAGGTTATGGAACCGGATATTGGACCCGTCCGGCAGGTGTGGGCCAAGGTTGATCGTTCGGCGTTCGCGCCGACCGGACGGGGGAGCGCGGCGGCGCGGGGGGGGGGGGGGGGCCCCCGCCCCCCCCCCCCCCCCCGCGCGGGGGGGGGGGCCGCGCCGCCCCCCGGCGGGACGGAGCGTCCACACGGCA